>JAGNMU010000191.1 GCA_017991005.1 Gemmatimonadaceae bacterium
CCCCCCGACCGTACTCCCCCGTTGCCTCCGTACTTAGATTTCCTCCCATGTCCAAGCCCAAAAAGCGTCTGCTCGTTGTCGGCGATCGCGTGCTCGTCAAAGTCGAAGACGGTGAACAGCGCACCAAGGTGGGGCTCTACCTGCCACCCTCCGCCATCGACAGCCAGGCGGTGCAGGGCGGGGAGATCGTCTCGACGGGTCCTGGTCTCGCCCTCCCTGATCTGACCGATCAGGGCGAGGAACCGTGGCGCGTCGGCGGCTCCAACCGCGAAGCCCGGTACGTGCCCATGCAGGCCCGCGTCGGCGACTTTGCGCTGTTCTTTCGCAAAGCGGCCGTCGAAATCACGTTTGAAGGCGAGCAGTATCTGGTGGTGCCGCAGGCCGCGATTCTCGCGCTTGTCCGTGATGCCGCCCGTGAAGACATTCCCGAATACTGAGGAACGCCCATGATGTATCCCGAACCGTTGCTGATTCCCATGCGTCAGGAGCTGACGCGCCTTGGCATCGAGGAGCTGCGCACCGCCGAGGCGGTTGATGAGCTGTTGAAGGATCAGAAAGGCACGGCGATGGTGGTGGTGAACTCCGTGTGTGGCTGCGCCGCCCGCAACGCGCGGCCAGCGGTCGCGATGGCTATGGCGCATGCCGTCACGCCCGATCGGGCCACGACGGTATTTGCCGGTCAGGATACCGACGCCACGGAACGTGCGCGCGGCTATTTCGTCGGCTATCCCCCCAGCTCGCCGAGCATCGCGCTGCTCAAGGATGGCGCTGTCGTGTTCATGCTGGGGCGCCATCGCATCGAGGGGCGCAGCGCGCAGGAAATCGCCGCCGATCTGACGGCTGCCTTCGACCGATTCTGTTCGGACGCCGTCGCGGCTGAGACCGCTCCGAGCGTCAACTAGCCTGCCCGCTGACACTTTTCGGCGCAGTTGCCGTAGTGTCTGCATGGTCCTAACATAGGGCTACAACAAGTGCGCGCCCCGCTCCGGTCGGAGTGGGGCGCGTTCTCGCGACCAGCGACGGTGCAACCCACTGCCGCATCCAGGAGACGGACATGGCGCTCGGCGACTTTCTGCGGAAGCAGTTCATCGATGTCATCCAGTGGACCGAATCGGGACCCGGTGTACTCATGTACCGGTTTCCGATGCGCGATATGGAAATTCAGAGTGGCGGCAAGCTCACCGTGCGCGAGTCGCAGATGGCCTTGTTCGTCAACGAAGGCAAAGCGGCCGACCTCTTCGGCCCGGGGTTGCACACGCTCGTCACCAGCAACCTGCCGCTGCTGACCAACCTCCAGAACTGGGACAAGGCTTTCGAGTCCCCGTTCAAGAGCGACGTCTATTTCTTTTCGACGCGAGTGCAGACGGCGCAGCGGTGGGGCACGCAGCAGCCGATCACGATTCGCGACAAGGAATTCGGCGCGGTGCGTCTGCGCGCGTTCGGTGTCTACAGTTTCCGCGTCGCCAATCCGGCGGTGTTTCAGGCCAACATCGCGGCAACGGATGCGGAGTACACGGTCGACCAGATCGAACCGCAGCTTCGCAATGCCGTGATTGCCGGATTCACCGGCGCGTTCGCCAACGCGCAGGTGCCGTTCCTCGACATGGCGGCCAATCAGGCCGAACTGGCCAAGCAGATTGCCGTCACGGTCGCGCCGGCGTTCGAGCAACTTGGCCTCAAGCTCGAGTCGTTCACCGTTGAAAACCTGTCGCTGCCCGATGAACTGCAGAAGCGCCTCGACGAGCGCATCTCGATGAACATCGTGGGCGATCTGCGGGCCTACACGCAGTATCAGGCGGCGCAAAGCATCCCGATTGCCGCAGCCAACCCGGGCGGGATCGCCGGCATCGGTGTCGGGCTCGGCGCGGGTATGGGGATGGGCGGCGCCATCGCCGACGCCATGCGCGGCGCGATGGGTGGTGCGCCTGCCGGCAGTGCGCCGGCAGCCGGTGCATCGGCCGCCCCGACGGGCGAGACCAAGTTCTGCCTGCACTGCGGCAAGTCCATTCCGGCACAGGCGAAGTTCTGCCCGGAATGCGGTGGGGCGCAGGCGTAAGCGCCGCGCCTGATACCGGATATCTCCCGTCAATGAACGGTAGCGAGTGGGTGGTCGAGGCGTACGGCTGCGATGCCGTGCGCCTCGGCGACGTGCGCGCCATGCGCGCGCTGTTCGACGCGATGGTTGCCGAACTGGGGCTGCATCCGGTCGGTGACAGCGTGTGGCACACGTTCCCCGGTCCGGGCGGTGTCACAGGCATGCTCATGCTTGCCGAATCGCATCTGACTGTGCACACCTTTCCGGAGCACGCGTCGTTGTGCCTCAACCTGTTTTGCTGCACGCCGCGCGCCGAATGGCCGTTTGCTGATCGGCTGGCCGATCTGGCCGGCGCCGAGGCCGTGACGGTGCGCCGATTCGACCGCGACTATGCGCCGCGTCTGGCGTCCGCCTCGGCGGCCGCGTCGGCGCCCGTGAGCCTCGTGCGATGAGCGCACCCGCCGCGCGGTCGGTGGCATGCCCCAACTGTGGCGCGCCCGTGCGTTTTCTGTGGGCACAGGCGGTGCAAACCACCTGCGCCTACTGCAAAGCCGTTCTGGTGCGTCGCGATCTCGATCTCGCCACGATCGGACAGCAGGCCGAATTTCCGGCAACCGGTTCGCCGATTCAGATCGGCACCGAGGGCCGGTGGCGCGGCACGTCGTTTCTGGTCGTTGGCCGCATTGCGTATGCGTGGGCGCGTGGCCGCTGGAACGAGTGGCACTGTCTGCTGAACGACGGGACCAGTGCGTGGCTGTCGGATGCGCAACTGGAGTACGCGATGACGCGTGCGATCACACCCGATGGTCCGCTGCCGGACGCCAACCGGATCAAGGTGGGGCAAGCGTTTACATGGGATCGGCATCGGTACGAAGTGGCGACGATCACGCACGCGAGTTACGTCGGCACGGAAGGCGAACTGCCGTTCACGTCGTACACGCGCGAGATCTGCATGTTTGTCGACCTGCAGAACGATGCTGGCGAGCTGGCGACGGTCGACTTCAGCGATGATCCCCCGGTGCTCTATGTCGGCGAGTACTGCGACTTCGACGCCCTCGAACTGGGCAATCTGCGGGTGTTCGATGGCTGGTAACGCGGGATGCCGATCATGAGCAGTGTGCCGCTCGACCCCGTGCCCGCTCGGGTGCAGGCGTCGTCGCTCTCCTGCCCGTCGTGTGGCGCCGCCATTGCCCAACGCGCGCAGGGCTGGGCCGTCACGGTCGTCTGTGGCAGCTGCGGATCGGTGCTGGATGCCACCGATCCGAATCTGCGCGTGCTGCAGCAGCAGGAGGACGCGGTTCGCGTCAAGCCGAGACTGGCGCTTGGCTCGCGTGGCACATGGAACGGTGTGTCGTGGGAGATCATCGGATTTCAGGTGGTGACGATCACGGTGGAAGGGACAGACTACTCGTGGCGCGAATACGTACTGTTCAATCCGTTCCGCGGATTTCGCTATCTGTCCGAGTATCAGGGGCACTGGAACGTCATCGAGAAGCTGAAGCGCCGTCCCGTCACGAGTACGTCGGGAGGACGCCCGACGGCGACGCACGATGGCCGCGAGTTCAAGCACTTTCAGTCGGCCAAGGCCTACACCACGCTGGCACTCGGGGAATTTCCCTGGGAGCTGCGGGTCGGCGACAGTGTGATGGCGGACGACTACATCGCGCCGCCGTACATGCTCAGTGCGGAATCGTCAGACGGGGAAACCACCTGGTCGCTGGGCACCTACACCAGCGCCGACGAGATCGGGAAGGCGTTCAAGCAGACCGGCGACATGATGGCGCCGCTTGGAGTGTTCGCCAATCAACCAAATCCGTACAGCACAACGGGCAGCGTGGTGCTCCGGCGCCTCGGGCTTTTTCTCGTGGCGTTGTTCGCCATGTTGATCGGCAACGTGTTCGTCTCTCGCGGCGAGGTGGCGTATACCAGTCGTCATACCTTCGTGCATGGCACTGACGACTCGGCCGCGTTTGTCACACCGGCATTCGAACTCAAGGGTCGACCGTCGAGCGTGACCATCGAGATGGCGTCGGACGTGGACAACGACTGGGCGTACTTTGCGCTGACCCTGATCAACGACTCCACCGGGATCTCGCGTGAAGTGGGCAAGCAAGTGAGCTACTACTACGGGCGTGACAGCGATGGCAGCTGGTCGGAGGGCTCGCGAAAAGGCAGCGTCCGTCTGTCGTCCGTACCGGGCGGGCGTTACTTCCTGCGCGTGGGACCGGAAGGTGGCGAACCCTCCAAACCGCCGGTGCACTACACGATCACGGTGAAGCGCGACACGCCGTCGTTCGGGTTCTATGTCCTCGCGTTTTTTGCGCTGACGCTGCCGGCCATCCTGGCCTGGATCCCGAAGGGCGCGTTTGAGGGGCGTCGCTGGGCGGAGAGCGACTATGCTCCTTCCTCCGGATCGGATGACGACGAGGGAGACGACGAGTGATGGCGAAAGTGTACACGCTCTGGGGCGCCGCCGTGCTGTTGCTGCTGGGCGCAGCGCAGTATCTCGGGTGGTCGATGAGCTCGGCGGCGCAGGGCAAGACGAATCCCACATCGGTACGTGCCAACCCGGGTGCGTATCGTTCACCCTACTACATTCCCGGCCGCACGATGCGCGGGAAGTGACGGAGTCTGATCATCATGGATGCGATCTGGACCAACGTGGCAAGCGCGGCCGTCTTCGCCGGACTCGGCGTCGTGCTGTTCGTGGTGGCGTTTTTTGTGCTCGATCTGCTCACGCCCGGCAAGCTGTGGGATGAGATCGGTGTCAAGCACAATCAGGCAGCGGCGACCCTCATGGGAGCGGTGGCCATCGCGCTCGGCATCATCGTAGCGGCGGCGATACACTAATCCGGTGAATGCCGCGCTCTTTGTTTCCGTCTGCCTCATCGCGGCCTGTGGGCTGATTTACGAGCTGGTCGCCGGCGCGCTCGCGTCGTATCTGCTCGGCGACAGTGTCACGCAGTTCTCGACCGTTATCGGCACGTACCTGTTCGCGATGGGCATCGGCAGCTGGCTGTCGCGCTACATCACGCGCGGTGTGGTGACCCGGTTCGTGGTGATCGAGCTGCTCGTCGGTGTTATCGGCGGCTTCTCGTCGCTGGTGCTCTTTCTCGCGTTTGCGTACACCGAGGCCTTTCGCCCGGTGCTGTACGGGATGGTCATCCTGATCGGCATTCTGGTGGGACTCGAGATTCCACTGCTGATGCGCATCCTCAAGGACCGCTTTGCGTTCAAGGATGTCATCTCAAATGTGCTGACCTTCGATTACATCGGCGCGCTGTTTGCCTCGCTGCTGTTCCCGCTGCTGCTCGTGCCGCGTCTCGGCCTCGTTCGTTCCGCCATTCTCTTCGGCATCGTGAACGTCATTGTGGGCCTCTGGAGCACCTGGCTGTTTCGCGATGTGCTGCACAACCGCCGTGCGCTGCAAGTGCTCGGTGTGGTGTCGCTGGTGCTGCTGGGCGTCGGCTTGTGGCAAGGACAGCGTATCACCACGCTGGCAGAAGAAGGGATGTATGCGGATCCGATCGTGCTGGCCAAGGACACGCGCTATCAGCGCATTGTGCTCACCAGCTGGAAGGACGATCTCCGCCTCTATCTCAACGGGCACCTGCAGTTCGCCTCACGCGATGAGTACCGCTACCACGAGGCGCTGGTGCACCCCGGACTCGCCTCGGCGCGCTCCAAGGCGAATGTGCTTGTCCTCGGCGGCGGTGATGGCCTCGCGGTCCGTGAAATCCTCAAGTATCCCGACGTACAGCGCGTGACGCTCGTCGATCTCGACGAGGGCATGACCGCCCTGTTCCAGACGCACGCGCGTCTGACGGCGCTCAACCTCGGCGCGCTCAACGATCCGCGGGTTCGCGTCATCAATGCCGACGCGTTCACGTGGCTCGACCGGCAGACGGAGCGTTTCGATTTCGTGGTGATCGATTTTCCGGACCCGTCCAACTATCACGTCGGCAAACTCTACACGAGCGCGTTCTATCGCCTCGTGAAACAGCATCTGGCACCCGGCGCATTTCTCGTCGTGCAGAGCACCTCGCCGATGTTTGCCCGTCAGTCGTTCTGGAGCATTGTCACCACGCTCGAGGGTGCCGGTCTGCGCACAGCGCCGTACCACGTGTACGTGCCAAGTTTTGGCGAATGGGGCTTTGTGCTTGCTGGCGCCGATGCGCTGTCGATGCCGTCCGCGTTGCCGGCCGGTCTGCGGTATCTCACCGTATCGTCCATCCCGGCGCTGTTTGATTTCCCCACCGACATGGGCCGTGTGGCCGCGCTACCGAATCGGCTGAACGACCAGGTGCTGGTGCGCTACTATGAGCACGAGTTCGAGGCAATCAACCGGTGAGCGGTGAGCACGGCTCCCGCAGCGCGCCACACGATCCGTGAGCCCGCTGTCGCGCCGCGATTTCGTGGCGACTCTTGCGCTCGCACCCGCGCTGGTTGGTCTGGCACGAAAGTCAGGACCGGTGATCGCGGGCGGTTTTGTCGATGACGACAGTACGGTCGGACACGCGCTGCGCGATGGCACGGCGCGATCATCGGCACGCGAACAGCGGCGCGTGGCCGTGGCCATTGTCGGCGGAGGGATGGGCGGGCTTTCCGCCGGATGGCGATTGGATGCCAAAGGCGTTCGCGATTGGCTGCTGCTGGAGCTCGGCGGGGTGACCGGAGGCAATTCGCGGTCGGGTCGCAATGTGGTCAGCGCTTTTCCGTGGGGTGCGCACTACCTGCCCGTGCCCGGACCCGACGCGGTCCACGTGCGCCAGCTGATGCGCGAGCTTGGTGTGCTGGACGCGGAGGGGCGGTGGGATGAGCGCACGTTGTGTCACTCCCCGCAGGAGCGGCTGTTCCAGCACGGACGCTGGCATGAAGGGCTCGAGCCGATGGATGCGCTGTCACGCGATGAACGTGCGCAGTTTGCACGGTTTGACGCGATGATCCAGGACATGCGCGGCAGCGGCGCCTTCACGGTTCCCTCCGCGCTGGGTCAGGCACGACTTGCCGGCGGCACGCTCGATCGCCGCACGGTGCAGCGGGTGCGTGCGCTGGATGCGCAGACCGCGGATGCCTGGATGCGTGAGAACGGGTATACCTCACCAGCGCTGCGCTGGTGGGTGGAGTATGGCACGCGTGACGACTACGGCAGCGCCTTGTCGCAGTCGAGCGCGTGGGCGGCGGTGCACTACTTTGCCGCTCGGGACGCTGAGGAGATCGGTCCGCTGACCTGGCCCGAAGGCAACGACTGGATTGCGCAGCGCCTGCGGGCGCGCGCCGGCGCCCGCGTGCTGACCGGCGCGCCGGCCGTCGCGCTGGAGCGTGTCGGTCGCCGTTGGTTGGTGCGCACACCGCACGTGGACGTCTTGTGTGACGCGATTGTCTGGGCGGCGCCGCTGTTTGTGCTGCCGAAGGTACTGCCATCGGTGGTCTTGCCGGTGCGCACCGAATACGCATCGTGGGTGGTCGCCAATCTGACTCTCTTTCGCCCACCGGCGGAGCAGGGGGCCCCGCCCGCCTGGGATAGTGTGATTTACGGCAGCCCGTCGCTTGGATACGTTGACGCGGGTCATCAGCAGCTTGGTACCCGCTCGCCGCGGCGCGTATGGACCTGGTACCACGCCGTGGTGGATCGGCCAGGCGTCGAGGGGCGCAAGTGGTTGCAGCAGCAGCCGTGGTCGTACTGGCGTGACGTCATCGTCGCCGAACTCTCGCGTGCACACACGGACATCGCCGAGTGCATTGAGCGGATCGATGTGATGCGGTGGGGCCATGCGATGGCG
>JAGNMU010000192.1 GCA_017991005.1 Gemmatimonadaceae bacterium
CGTTTGTCCTCATCGTATGACGCGACCCTCGATCACGCCGGCCCGATTGGACCGGATCCGTCGTCTTTTTGAGACGGCATTGGAGGAGCCCACCGAATCGCGCGCCGCGTATGTGGCCCGCGCCGCTGGCGATGACACGGCGTTGCGTGCCGAAGTCGACAGCCTGCTCGCCGCGCTCGATCGTGGCGGCGACACGTGGACCCGCCCCGATGCGGCATTGCTTTCGCACGTGGTGGCCGAGGCGTTCGCGCGCTCCACACCCGCCGGCGCGCCGGGGGCCGTCGATGCACCGCACGACGCCACCGCCGGTTCGGTGGGTCGGCGCATCGGCGTCTACGAGATCACGCGACTGATCGGGACGGGCGGCATGGGCGCCGTCTACGAAGGCACACGCGCCGATGAGCAGTTTCAGAAACGCGTGGCCATCAAGTTTCTGCGCCCGGGTATTGGTGGTGATCTGGCCATACGCCGCTTCCGGTATGAACGCCAGATTCTCGCCAATCTCAATCATCGCAACATCGCCGCGCTACTCGATGGCGGCGTGACGCCCGACGGCCAGCCGTATTTCGTCATGGAGTACGTCGATGGCGAACCGATCACGGTCTACTGTGATCGTCACCGACTCTCAGTCCGCGCGCGGGTTCAGTTGCTGCGTCAGGTGTGCGCTGCGGTGCAACACGCGCACCAGAATCTGGTCGTGCATCGCGATCTCAAGCCGGGCAACATCCTCGTTACGCCAGACGGCACCGTCAAACTGCTCGACTTCGGCATTGCGCGCCTGCTGCGAGAGGGCGAAGGTGCCGATCAGCTGCCGCCGACGCAGGGCGCCTCCTTTGCCTTTACGCCCGACTACGCGAGCCCGGAGCAGGTGCGCGGTCTGCCCATCGCTCCTGCCTCCGACGTGTACGCGCTTGGAGTGATCGGCAGCGAGCTGCTGTCCGGTCACCGCCCGTTCACCGTCGGCGGACAGCTGTTCATGGAATTGCAGCGAATCGTCTGCGAACAGCCGCCGCCCGCGCCATCGTCACTGGTGACGGCCGATGACGCACTGGCGCGAGGCGAATCGTCGGCGGCGCGCGTACGGAAGCAGGTGCAGGGCGACCTCGATGCCATCGTGCTGCAGGCGCTCCGCAAAGAGCCCGAACGCCGCTACGGTTCCGCCGACGCGCTGAGCGCTGACCTCGCGCGGCATCTCGAGGGCCTGCCCGTCAGTGCGCAGCGCGACCGCCTGGGATATCGCTTCGGCAAGTTCCTTCGACGCCGTCGCATCGAGGTCATCGCCGCGGTGGCCGTGGTGTCGACGCTGGTGGCCGGCATCGTGGCCACGACACGGCAGGCGCAGCGGGCTGAACGCGAACGTTCCAAGCTGGAGCAGGTGAACGAGTTCATGGCCAGCATGCTCAGTGCCGTCGACCCCGGTGATCGCGGGCTTGATGTCACCGTGGCGCAGGTGCTGTCGCAGGCGGCAAAGGACGTCGAGCAGGCCAAACTCGATCCCGAAATCGAAGCGCAGATTCGCCATTCGCTGGGCCAGACCTACTACGGTCTTGGGCTGTACGACTCGGCCACTCCGCATGCGCAGCGGGCCTACGAACTGCGCCGACAGGTGCTGGGCCCGCGCGATCAGCGCACCGCCTTCTCGCTCTCGTATCTCGTGGCCCTCGCCGAGTCGCGCGGCGCGTTTGCCGAAGCGGAGTCGCTGGCCCGGGCGCAGATCGACATGCAGCGCCAGGTGAAGGATGCTCGGCCGGGCGAAATCGCCACGTCGCTCGACAATCTCGCCCGCGTGATCGAGCAACAGGGGCGGCTCGACGAAGCACTCGCAATCAAACTCGAGTCCATCGACATCCGGCGCCGCTCGACCGATTCCACGACGCTGGACGCATTGCCCTTTACCCTGAACGCGCTGGCCGTGTCGTATCAGTACCGCGGCGAACTCGCGCGCGCCGATTCGCTGCTCAGCGAAGCGCTCGATGTCGAGCAACGCCTGCACGGCGCACGTGGCCCAACGTTCGGCCAATTGTTGCGCGCACGGGCCTCCGTGGCCGCCGAGCGCGGTGACGCCGCCGCCGCCGATTCCTTGGCCGCACGCAGCGCCACCGTCATGCGCGCGGCGGTGGGTGCCACGCACCCGGATTATCTGCGATCGGTCTACCTGCTGGCCGAGCTGGCGTGCGACCGCAATGAGATGCGCACCTGCGCCCGCATCGCGCAGGAAGTGGTGGCCGAGGTGGGGCGTGGCCTGCCGGAGGCACATCCCGCCGCGGCACAGGCGCTGCTGCTGGCGGGACAAGCGCTCGACTCACTTGGCCAACTGCCGGCGGCCGACAGCCTGCTCCAACGCGGCATGCGCATTCGAAAGCAGTACCTGCCGGCCGACCACTGGGCGCTCGCCTCGACCGACGGGGCGTGGGCGTCGCACCTGGCGCGGCTCGGACGTCACGCCGAGGCAGAGCGATTGCTCCTCTCCGCGTACGACCGGCTGGTGAAGGCGCGCGGAGCAGACGCGTTGCCCACCAAGCGCGTCGCACAGCGACTGGCCGATCTGATGGTGCGCACCGCACGTCCGTCCATCGCGGCAAAATGGCGGGCCAAGGGCTGAGGCGGGGCGGGTGGCCCGCCTGATTTTGCCGGCGTGAGCCTCCGTGGCACCATCCTGCGCGTGTTGAAGTGAGCAGCCGGCCAACGTGTGGGTTGGCCTCGCCGGGAGGCCCCGGCGCGACGCTCGCATCGGCCCCCCAGGAGATACTGCCATGGAACGCGTCATTCTTCGCCATCTCAAAGGCTCGAAGGCCAGTCAACTTGAAGAGTTCCCGCTCGCGCAGTTTGCTGAACTCGTCATTGGCCGTGATCCCAACTCGGGAATCCGCTTCGATCCCGACAAAGACGATCTCGTTGGACGTCAGCATGCGCGCATCAGCCGTGATGCCGCCGAACCGTATCGATTCAAACTGACGGATCTGAACAGCCGGAACGGCACGTTCCTCAACAAGCTGCGTGTGGTCGGCGACATGCCGTTGCAGCCGGGCGATGTGATCCAGCTGGGCGCGGGTGGTCCCGAACTGCAGTTCGATATCGATCCGCTGCCGGCGATGTACGTCAAGGCGACACGCCTGGGCAACGCCGGCGCGTCGGGCTCGACCGGGCAGAGCGTCGCGGAAACCAAGGTGAGCGGCACGGCGCCGGTGGCCGGCGCATCGGGTGCTGCCGCGGGCGGACACAATGCGATCGGCAAGGCCACGGTCGAACGCATGATCGGCGAAACGCGCAATCAGACCCGGCGCAACATGTATGTCGGCATGGCGGCGGTGCTGGCCGTAGTTGTCGGCGTCTTCGGCTACAATCGCATGAAAGTGGGCGAGCAGCTCAACGCCGAATCGGCGGGCAACGCCAAACTGCGCGACAGTCTGCGCGTGGCGCAGGCGAGTGGACTCGATTCACTGGGCCAGTCGCTTGGCCGCGCGGGCGAACTCTCCAAGCAACTGCAGCCGTCGGAGATCGCCGCGAAATACAGTGGCGCGGTGGTCCAGGTCGACTTCAGCTGGAAGCTCACGTATCGCGGTACGGGCGGTCAAGTCTATCATCGGCTCGTGCCCAACGCATACAAGGCCAAGAATGGGAAAGTGCTCCCGATCATCGATGATGGTCGCCGCAACGTGCCGGCGTACGTGCAGGTGCAAAGCGACATCGAACCGGCACTCACACTCGACATGAATTCGGGACGTGCCATCGGCGTGAGCTCACGCGGCTCGGGTTTCGTGGTCACGTCGAACGGGTTCATTCTCACCAACCGCCACGTGGCCTACAACTGGCAGACCTGGTATCGGTTCGACAGCAACGATGTCGGTCCGCTGATTGATCCCAACACCGGTGGTGTGATGCTCGACGCAGCCGGCAGTCCCGTACTGACACGGCCGCCGCAGCAGTGGATCCCGGCTGAAACCAAGCAGGCCGGCCCCAAGGGCGATATCGGCGATTTCCAGGCGCGCGTGGAATATCTGTACGTGCGCTTCCCGAAAGACCCGACCCCGTTTGAAGCCAGCAACGTGCGTCCGTCGCAGCGCCATGACGTGGCACTCATCAAGGTCGATGCGCCGCCCACGCTGCAGTATGTGAACATGGTCGACACGTACGACAAGGCCCGTCAGGGCGACGCGGTGACGGTGATGGGATATCCTGGTGTGTCGGAAGAAGTGATCACGCTCATCAAATCGCGTGACATGTTCAACCGCGAATCGCAGCAGCGCATTCTCCCCGATCCCACGTTGTCGACCGGCAACATCGGCAAGATCATCCGTGCCGCCGATGCAGAAGTGAAGGACGGCTTCATGACCTACGCGCCAAGTGGTGACACGTATCAGCTGACGATCAACTCGACGGGTGGCGGCAACAGTGGCGGACCGATGTTCGATGCGTTCGGGAACGTGATCGGCATCTACTTTGCCGGCAAAACCACCGATGCGCAGATCTCGTTCTCGATTCCGATTCGCTACGGCATGGAGTTGCTGAAGATCGGGGACCCGACGGCCGCACGGTAACCGGGGACAACGACCATGGCCGCCGACATGACGATGCGCACATCGATCGGTCCGTATCGCGTGATCGATTTCATCGGTGCCGGCGGCATGGGCGCGGTGTACCGCGTGGTGCACCGCGCCAGTGGCCAGGTGGCGGCGGCCAAAGTGCTCAACGCGTCCGCCGTCGGCGTCACGGGGCTCGAGCGCTTTCGCAATGAGGCGCGCATTCATCAGACCCTCGTGCACCCGCAGATCGCGCAGGTGCACGAATACCTCGAGGTGGACGGTGTGCCGTGCCTCGTGATGGAGTTCGTCGAGGGCGATACGCTGGAAGAGCGGCTGCGGCGCAACGGCCCGATGCCACTCGCCGACGCGCTCTCCATCTTTGCCGCCCTGGTCGATGCGGTCAGCTATGTGCATCAGCGCGGCATCGTCCACCGCGATCTCAAAACCAACAACGTGAAGTTGCCCTCGGGCGGCGGCGTCAAACTGCTCGACTTCGGCATCGCCATGGCGCCGGGTGGGGCGCGTCTGACCAGCACGGGCAATGTCGTGGGCACACTGCAATCGCTGGCCCCCGAGCAGCTCACCACGGGCCGCGCCGAACCCCGTTCGGATATCTGGGCGCTGGGCATCGTGCTCTACGAAATGCTCACGGGCACCGTGCCGTTCATCGGCAACGCTCCGGGGCTGCTGGGGGAGCGCATTCTCAAAGGCAGCTACATCCCACCCTCGCAACAACGACTCGATCTGCCCCGTGATATCGACCGCATCGTGGCGCGCTGCCTGCGCGTGCGCCCCGAGGACCGGTATGCGACGGCCGAGGCGTTGCTGACCGATATCCGCGCGGTCTCCGGCAGTGGCGAGAAATCCATTTCCGGCAGCTGGCTCGCCAATCGCGACGCGGCGGCCCTCATCAATACCAGTGGCGAGATGGCCCGCTCGATGGCCCGCCAGTGGCGACTGCTCCTCTCCGGTGTTGCCGCCGTCCTGTCGCTCGTCTTCCTGGTCTGGAGCATGCAACCGTCGGCCGACCAGCGCGGCGCGACGCCCATCGTGCCGCCGCGCACCGTCACGCCACGTTCGGCAGCGATCGATGTCGACGATGTCGGCGGCAGTGCGGTCGGACCACGCGCTGCGGAACCGGTCGGCACGTCGATGAGCCTTCGGCGCATCACCATCCGCGTGTTGGAAGGAGAGGCGGAAGTGTTGCGCGATGGCAAAGTCGCCGGAGTGACTCCGTACGCACTCGACGCCGCCGTTGGTACCGAAGTTTCACTCGTCCTGCGTCGCGCCGGCTGCGATGACACGCCCGTCCGCTTGCGGGTCGCGGAAGGGATGGACGCCATCATGGAGAGCATGCGGCGTTGCCGCGTGCCGTAGCACCGACCCGGGAACAGATGATGTCGATCCTCAATTCGATGAAGGACTGGTTCATGGGCGCACCCGCGCCGGCGGCTCCTGACGTGCGTGCTACCACGTCGATGGCGCGCGTCTCCGACGCGCCGGTCGAGTGGCGCGTGGACGCCGGCGTGTCCACCGATCCCGGGTGCGTACGTGACGTGAATGAAGATGCCGTCCGCGTGATCCGGCCCGATTCGCCCGAGGCGCTGCGGCAGCGCGGCGTGATCGCCATTGTCTGTGACGGCATGGGCGGACACGAAGCCGGTGAAGTCGCCAGCGCACTGGCACTGGAGACGATCGTCAAACGACTCGACAGCGACGAGCCGCATCTGCCAGACGACCTCGTGCACGCCATCCAGGCGGCCAATCGCGCCATCTTCGAGACCGCGCGCGCAAACCCGCGCATGCGTGGCATGGGTACCACCTGCTGCTCACTGATCCTGCACAACGGCGCCGCCTACTGCGCCCATGTCGGCGACTCGCGTTGTTATCTACTGCGCGGCGACCAGCTCTTTCTCATGACCGAAGACCACTCGGCCGTCATGGAACTGGTGCGACGCGGCATCATCTCGCGCGACGAGGCCCGCAACCACCCCGACAAGAACGTCATCTCCCGTGCGCTTGGCAGCCACAAGGAGGTGGAGGTGAGCACGTGGAGCCAACCGTTCTCCGTGCAATTGGACGACACCTTTCTGCTCTGTTCGGACGGCCTCTACGATCTGGTGGACGATGAGCAGATCCGTCTCACCATCGGCGGCCCCGCGCAGCATGTGCAGATCGCCTGCGATCGTCTCGTCGCACTCGCACGGCAGAATGGCGGGCACGACAACATTTCGGTCGCCATCCTCCGCATGCGCGCCGCGGGCGACGAACCGGCGGCGGTGATGGAAACCCGCGCCATCGAGGTGATCCCATGATCGACAAGATCGTTGGGAACTATCGCATCGTGGAGCGTCTGGGCGATGGCGGCATGGGCAGCGTCTACCGCGCCGTCGACCGCATGCTGGATCGCGAAGTGGCCATCAAGGTGCTGCGTCCCGAGTTGGCGCGGCAGGCATCGCTCGTTGAACGCTTCCGGCAGGAGGCCATTGCACTGGCGCGCCTGTCGCATCCGCACATCGCCACGCTGCACGGGCTCGAGGAGCACGACGGGCAACTGCTCATGATCATGGAGTACGTGCGCGGCGAAACGCTCGAAGCGATTGTGCAGCGTTCGGGGCGGGTGGCGTGGGCGCGGGCCTGCGAACTGTGCATCGCGGTGCTGGATGCGCTCGACCACGCCCATGACAAGGGCGTGGTGCATCGCGATATCAAGCCCGCCAACGTGATGCTGTCCAACAGCGGCGTCGTCAAGGTGATGGACTTCGGCATCGCCCGCATGCTGGGGCGCAGTCGTCAGACGCAGTTTGGCCACGCGGTGGGCACGCCGATGTACATGGCGCCAGAGCAACTCCGTGGGCAGGAGGTGGACGGCCGAACGGATCTGTATGCCGTCGGCGCGGTGTTGTTCGAACTGGTGACCGGACGCATGGCGTTCGAAGCCGATTCAGACTACAGCCTCATGATGAAGAAGCTGAATGAGGCGCCAGCCGCGCCCAGCAGCTATGTGCGCGATGTCCCGTCGCGCATTGACGACATCGTGATGAAGGCGATGGAGACGCAGCCCGATCAGCGTTTCCCGAACGCGGTGGCCTTTGCGCAAGAGCTCGAGGACACGATGCACGCGCTGAATGCGCCGTCGCGTCGACCGATCCCGGCGACGCGCCTGAGCGGCGGTTCCACGCCGCCACGTGCCTTTACACCGCCGGAACCGCGGGAGATTTCGGCGCCGTCCGAGCGAGCACACACGCCGGTCGCCGAAACACGCTTGGCCAGTTCGCATACGCCGGTCCAGGA
>JAGNMU010000193.1 GCA_017991005.1 Gemmatimonadaceae bacterium
CTCACGGAAGAATTCGAGTCGTTTGGCCTCTCGGCCAAGTTCGTCGATCTGAATGGCGACGGCGCGCCCGATCTCTACGTCGCCAACGACTTCGAGGACACCGACCAGCTCTGGTACAACGATGGCACAGGCAGCTTCCGCCTCGCCGACTGGATGTCGCAGCGACAGTTCGCCAACTCAGCAATGGGCATCGATGTCGCCGATGTGAATGGTGATGGCCGTCCTGACGTGTTCGAGACGGACATGCTGAGCAACGATCCCCGGCGGCTCAAGACGCAGATTCCCACGCACACCGCGCTGCCGAAAAAGCCCGGCGACGATGCGTTGCAGCTCCAGATGCAGCGCAACGGGCTTTTCATCAATCGCGGCGATGGCACCTTTGCGGAGATTTCGGCCGCGGCCGGCGTGCAGGCGAGTGGCTGGTCGTGGGGCACGATGTTCATGGATGTCGATCTCGACGGCTGGCAGGACATTCTGGTAGCCAACGGACACCTCTGGGACATCATGGACGCGGATGTGCAGGAGGGACTGCAGAATCGTCTCAATGACATTCCGTTCCAGCGGCTGCGCTGGCAGTTTCCGCCGCTCAAGCTCAAGAACGTCGCCTTTCGCAACCGCGGCAACGCCACGTTCGAAGACGCCACGGATACGTGGAAGTTCGGCGTCGAGGAGGATATCTCTCACGGGATCGCATCGGCCGATCTCGATGGCGATGGTGATCTGGATGTCGTCGTGAACCGGCTCGGATCACCCGCGTTGCTGATGCGCAACGACGTGTCGGCGCCACGCGTGCAGGTGGCACTCAAAGGTGATGCACCCAATACGCGTGCGGTCGGCGCGAAGGTCAGTCTGTATCAAGGCGCGCTCCCGGTGCAGACACGCGAGGTTGTCGTGGGCGGCCTGTACCTGTCGCACAGCGACTATGCGATGTCCTTTGCGATGGCCGAGTCGGATTCGGCCCGCCTGGTGATCGACTGGCGCGATGGCCGACGCACGGAGATTCCACACGTGCGGCCCAATCGGACGTACGACGTATCGCAGAAGAACGCGACACGCCCCGCGCCCGTCGAGCCGATGGCGACGCCGCCGCTATTCGCCGATGCGACCGCACAACTTGGCGGGCACCGGCACGTCGAAGATGTATTCGATGATTGGGATCGGCAGTATCTGCTGCCGTTCGCGCTCTCGCAGATCGGCCCCGGCATTGCGTGGTTCGACGTCGATCGCGATGGCGCCGAAGATTTGCTGGTGGGGGCTGGGCAGGGCGGCCGCGTGGCGATGTTCCGCAACGATCGCGGGGCGATGCGACCGATGCCACCCAGCGGACCGGTCGCCAGCGGCGACTATACCAGCGTCATCGGCATGAGCGAAAATGGCGTGTCGTCGCTGCTTGCTGGCGTGGCGACGTGGCAGTTCCGCAAGGAAGCGGACATGATCGCGCAACCGGCGGCGGTGACGATCGGCCTTTCGCGGAACGGACTGGCGGCGTCGGCGCGCGCGACGGTGGGATCGCACGAGTCATCCACGGGCCCGCTTGCACTGGGTGACTACGACGGCGACGGACGACTCGATCTGTTTGTCGGATCGCGTGCCATGCCGCTGCGATATCCCATGCCGGCGTCCTCGGGGCTCTTCCGCAACGTGAACGGCGCGTTCGTGATCGATCGGGACAATCTCGAAGAGCTTCGCAACATCGGCATGGTGACGTCATCCCAATTCGCCGATATCAACGGCGACGGGCATGCCGATCTGCTGCTCACGCGCGATTGGGGTTCGCTGGTCCTGCTGCTCAACGACGGCAAGGGGCGCTTGCATCGTGCGGCCGATTCGTGGGGACTTGGCCAGTGGAGCAGCGAATGGAATGGCGCGGCCGTTGGTGACCTCAACGGTGATGGCAAACTCGATATCGTGGCAACGAGTTGGGGGCGCAATTCCGGACTCGCTGCAGACAGTGCGCGCCCGCTCGTGCTGACGTACGGCCTGTTCGGCGCAGGCGGAGAGATGGAAATGCTGCTCGGTCGTGCCGACAATCGCGTGAAAGGGTTGTCGCCCGTCAACAGTTTTGCACGCGTGCGCATGGCGGTGAACGGCGTGCTGACGCGTGTCAGTACTTTCTCGGCTTTTGCCGATGCGTCGGTCGAGTCAATCCTCGGTTCGTCGATGGCACAGGCGCAGCGACTCGAGGCGCGCACACTCGATCACATGGCGTTCATCAATCGGGGAGATCACTTCGACGCCGTCGCGTTGCCCGCCGAAGCGCAGTGGGCGACAGCGTTCACGCCGGCCGTGGCCGACTTCGACAACGACGGTCACGAAGATGTCTTCCTCAGCCAGAATTTCTTTCCGACGGTGGTCGGGATGCCGCGACACGACGAAGGCCGGGCACTGCTGCTGACGGGAGACGGCAAGGGCGCGCTCACGCCGATGCCGGGGCAGCGCTCTGGACTTCTGGTGTATGGCGACCAGCGCGGGGCGGCCCATGCCGACTACAACGGCGACGGTCGACTTGATCTTGCCGTGACACAAAATGGCGCGGCAACGCGGTTGTTCGTCAATCAGGGCGCGCACGCCGGTCTGCGCGTGCGGGTGAAAGGTCCGGCCACCAATCCGGACGGCGTCGGTGCGCAGCTGCGTGTCGTGTACGGAGCCACCATGGGCCCCGTGCGTGAAGTGCAATCGGCATCCGGGTACCTGTCGCAGAATGGTGCGGTACAGGTGTTTGGACTGTCCGGAACACCGACGGCCATCTGGGTACGCTGGCCGGGTGGTGCGACCACGACGGTTCCGGTCAGCGCTGGTCAGCGCGAGGTGACCGTTCAGAAGTAGCGCAGCAGTAGTGCCGTGCGGGGCCGGCTACCAGCTCACGTAGTAGCCGGCCCACGACCCCGGGTGTCCCACAAACAAGCCGGCCGCCACGGCTTCGATGGCGGTTGACACGTCCTGCGCGACGGTCGACAGCGACGCCAAGCGTTCGTTGAGGTCGAGTTCCGATAGCGGCATGGACGAGGTCAGCACCACCAGATAGCGATCGGCTGGCGCACGAGCCGGCAGCCGTTTTCGTGGCATGTCCTGCGCGCGCCGAGTCGTGGAGCGTGCGCGGCTACAACGCGCTTCGGCTTGCGACATATCGTCGGCCGCCGTCGACGCATCGCGCCGGTCATAGATCGGCTTGCCCGTACTGTCCACTCGGCTTGTGCGCGTCGGTGGCTTGCGCGCGGAGGCGGCCCGTTCGCGCGCCATGCAGGCGTCGAACTCGCGCATGCGCCGCGTGTCCTCCGCCTCATCGACGGCGTGGTCGATATCGGCGAGGCGGTGCAGCGCCAGTGACACGGTGCCGGCCTTCACCTTGCGCACCGGTTCACTGGGGCGTGGAAGGACAATCTCGATATCGCGGCCGGGGATGATCGCCAGCACCGTGACATACGCGGCGGTGCGCACGGTTGCTGTCGCCAGCTCCTGATCTCGATCGAACGCCAGAATGCGGGTGCCGAAGATGGCGGTATCGCCGAATGCGCGCCCCACCAGCGGCACCATTGCCACCGACGCACCGGTGGCGGGCGCCAGCGTGGACGGCGGCACGGATGCACCGCGGCAGGCGCCGACGAGCGCCAACAGTGCGAAGGCCGCCGCGCGACGTGTCATGACACGGTCACGGCTGTTTGCCATTGGGAATGCGCGTCCACACGACGATGGTGCCACAGGGTGTCGTGTTCGCGCCTACTCGTTGAAACTCGATCGGAACGGTCGAGAAGTTGGTGTACAACTCCATCGCCTCGACGGTGTTTGGCGCGAGTTCGTCGATTTCCATGGCGATCGACCGGGTGCCATCCAGCCACACGTCGGGAATGCACAGCGTGCTGCGCGATCCGGTGTAGGCGGCAAACCGCACACGCCCGCGCACCACATTGACTCCGCGTTTGGTCCGCAGCATATCGCTCAAGCGCGACGACCCGCGTTCGATAATGTCCGCACGCGTGATGAACTGCCCGATGCCGCGCGCCTTGCGTTCTTCAAACGTCTTGAGTCCCGTCAGGCCGCGCGTGCGGGTGTCCGTGACGTTGACATCGGAAAGACGCTGTGCCGACCGGTCCATCTGCACGACCACGGTGTCCCACATGCCGTTGCGTGCGCCAAGCAAGGCCTCGATTGGCTCGAAACCAACGTGTTTGAGTGAGATGGTGACCGTGTCGAAGTCGGCCGTGAGCAGCTGGAACGCTCCACGGGCATCGGTGCGCGCATTTGAACCCGGCACGGCAACCTGCACACCCTGCAAGGCCGCACCGTTGCCGTCGCGCACGACACCCACCATCTGGCGGCGGCCAGGCGGGATCACGACTTGTGCCGAGACGTTCGTCGCGGCACCAAGCATCGCGACAAAGGCGAGGCCGATGAGCAACCGATCGGAACGGAGCAGCATGGGTGGGGCGGGCGACGGGTTGGCCACAGGTGAGACATGAAATGTGAGGGACGGGGCGCAGGGAGTCCAGATGGGCGCCGCGGGGCGTGCCTGCGGATGGCCAAGGCGATCGATAGCGTTGGCGAAACGGAACACGCCGCCGCAGCTTAGGAGATGGTCACTCGTCCCAGTTTTTGCACGCTGTTGAACGTGCGCGCGCCAAACGGTGCTCCGTCGATGCGACGCCCGCGGTATCGGGTTGTGTCGGCACTTCTGCTGCTGTGCGCGCTGTCCATTCCCGGTGTGACGCGTCTGTCCGCGCAGGCGGCACCGGCCCCCGATCCCTCGCGCATGCCGCCGCCGGGATGGCCGTCGTCGCCCAAACAGTACGACGCCATCAAAGTTGCGACCGACCTGATGATTCCGGTGCGCGATGGCAAGCGTATGGCGACGGACATCTACCGACCGGGACGCAATGGTGTACCCATCGCGGAACGCTTGCCGGTGTTGCTCAACCGTACACCGTACAACAAGACGTCGATCGCGGAACAGGCGGTGTTTTACGCCGAGCGCGGATACGTGGTGGCGCTGCAGGACACACGCGGCCGATACAAATCGGAGGGGGTGTTTTCGAAAGTGCAGCCGGCCGATGCCACCGATGGATACGATGTCATCGAGTGGCTGGCCAAACAGCCGTACAGCAACGGGTCGGTGGGGATGTGGGGCACATCGTTCGCGGCGCACATGCAGGCCGGCGCCGCGCAGTACCATCCACCTGCGCTCAAGGCGCTGCTCATCAATATGGGCGGCATGTCGAATGCCTGGGATCATGGGGTGCGCTACCGCGGCACGTACGAGATGGGCCGTCAGCTCACGTGGGCCTGGAGTCAGCTGCTTGCCGACGCGCGCTCCGATGACGTCAAGGCGTTGCTGACCAAGGAGAAGGTTGAAGATTGGTACAGCGTGCAACCGTTGCGGCGGGGGCTCAATCCCTTGTCGGTCTCGTCGCAGTACGAAGGGTGGTACATCGATTTCTTTGAGCGCGCGGACTACGACGCGTTCTGGAAGGATCCGATGCTGGCGTGGGATGAACACTACGCCGAGACGTCGGATATCCCGATGCTGCATGTGGGCGGATGGTACGACATCTTCCTCGCCGGCACCTTCAAGAATTTTGCGGAGTTGCGGAAGATCAAAAAAGCGCCGCAAGCCGTGCTGGTGGGCCCGTGGAAACACGGGGGCAACAACCTGCCGTACGCCGGTGACGTCGCGTTTGGTGACAGCGCGGCCATCATGGACTTCCTCGCGGATTTTCATGTGCGGTACTTCGACCATCATCTCAAGGGCCGGACGAACGGCGCTGAGCGCGACGCGGCGGTGCGTCTCTTTGTGATGGGAACGGGTGACGGGCACCGTGACGCGAATGGCCGGCTGTTTCACGGCGGGTACTGGCGATCGTCAAATGTCTGGCCGCTGGCCGGTACCACGTTTGTGCCGTACTACTTTCACGCGGACGGTTCGTTGCGTACCGCCAAGCCAACGGCGACGCGTTCGCAGACGGTGTACACGTTCGATCCGCAGCATCCCGTGCCAACGATTGGTGGTGGCGCGTCGGCGCGACTCAAAGACGGGGCCTTCAATCAGCGTGAGGATCCGCGGTTTCCACCATCGAAGGCGCCGTGGCTGCCGCTGCGGTCGCGTGCCGATGTCGTGGTATTCCAGACCGAACCACTCGCCGAAGACATGACGATTGCGGGGCCGATCAAGGTCGTGTTGCACGCGTCGGCGTCGACGGTCGATGCCGACTTCACAGCAAAACTCATCGACGTGTATCCGTCGAGTACCGACTGGCCGGGCGGATTCGACATGAATCTCACCGACGCCATCATTCGTGGCCGTTATCGCGCGACACGCGAGCGCGCCGTGCTGCTCGAGCCTGGGCGCGTGTATCCGTTCACCATCGAGCCATTTCCGACCGCGAACGTCTTCAAGAAAGGACACCGCATTCGCGTTGATATTTCGAGCAGCAACTTTCCGCGCTTCGACGTCAATCCGAACACCGGCGAACCGTTGGGCCGGAATCGGCGCATGGTCAGCACCAACATCGCCGTGCAACACAGTGCCACGTATCCGTCGCACATCGTGCTGCCGTTGGTTCCGGCGCGACCGTAGGGCGCCCGCATGCTGACCGTCCTTGCCTACGGCATGGTGATCGTCTTCATGACGCTCATCATGACGAAGCGGCTGTCCCCACTCACCGCACTGATTCTCGTGCCCACCGCGTTTGGCGTGGCCGGGGGATTTGCACCTGAGCTGGGCAAGATGATCGTGGACGGCATCACCAAACTCGCGCCCACCGGCGTGATGCTGATGTTCGCGATTCTGTATTTCGCCGTGATGATCGATGCCGGATTGTTCGAGCCCATCGTGCAGCGGCTCGTTGCCCTGGTGCATGGTGACCCGGTGAAAGTGGTGCTGGGGACGGCCGCGCTGGCGCTGCTCGTGTCGCTCGATGGCGATGGCTCGACGACGTACATGATCACGACGGCGGCGATGTTGCCGCTCTATCGTCGACTGCGCATGCGTCCGCTCATCCTGGCCTGCATCACGATGCTGTCGGGCGGCGTGATGAACATTTTGCCGTGGGGCGGACCGACGGCGCGTGCTGCCAGTGCACTCGCGGTCGATGTCAGCACGGTCTTCGTGCCGATGATTCCGAGTATGGCCGTCGGCGTGGTGTGGGTGTTGTACGTGGCCTACCGGCTCGGTGTGTCCGAGCGCATACGACTCGCGGCCAGTCGCGACGACGACATCACACACGTGCTCGAGGAGGAGCTGGCCAATCCGGCGTACCAGCCGGATACCGAACATCGGCGGCCTGACCGATTGCTGCTGAACGCCGTGCTCACCGTGTTGCTGCTTGTGGCGCTGATCATGGCGGTGCTGCCGCTGCCGGCGTTGTTCATGCTCGGATTCGCCCTGGCCGTGATGCTCAACTACCCCTCGATAGAGCAACAGAAGGCGCTGCTCTCGCGACATGCCGGCAACGTGCTGGCGGTGGCCGGTCTGATTTTCGCGGCCGGTGTGTTCACGGGGATCTTAAGTGGCACCAAGATGGTCGATGCCATCGCCGACAGTGTCATTCGACTGGTGCCGGACGCTCTCGGCCCGTATCTCGCCGTGGTTACCGGCGTGTTGAGTGTGCCGTTTACGTTTTTCATTTCGAACGACGCGTTCTACTTTGGCGTGCTGCCGATCTTGGCCAAAGCAGGTGAGACCTACGGCATCACAGCGGCCGAGATGGCACGGGCGTCGCTCATCGGCCAGCCCGTGCATCTCCTGAGTCCACTGGTGCCCTCGACGTTTCTGCTCGTCGGTC
>JAGNMU010000194.1 GCA_017991005.1 Gemmatimonadaceae bacterium
GTGGTGCGGCCGCAGGGCAGTTGCCACACGGGATGCAGGTGCAGTGAACCGAGGCAGAGAAACGATGCAGTCGCCGAAGCTGGTTGCAGTGGCGGTGGAGTTGAACTTCGCACGAAGCGCACGGTACTATCCGGTAACCCGCTCGCTCCGGAGGTTTTGTCCGACATGTCCACTCCGTTCCTGAGTTCCGAGGAATACGACGAGCGCGCTCATGCCCTCTACAACGAGGGGCAGTACGATGAGGCGCTTGCCCTGCTGCGCGAGGGACTGTCGCTGTATCCAGCGGCCGTCGAGTTGCACGTAGGAGCGGGCTACGCACGGTTGGCGCGTGAGGAATTCGCGTGGGCCCGCCGCAGTTTCGAAGAGTCACTGGTTCTCGACCCCGAGCACGAAGATGCGCTGGCGGGGTTGGGCGAAGTGCTGCTCAAAGTGGGTCAGCCGGAGGCGGGGCTGCGCGCGTTCGAACGCACGGTCGAGTTGGGCTATGACGACGATGTCGATCTCATGCTCCAGATCGGGCGCGCCCTGTTTCGCGAAGGGTACGTGGACAACGCCCTCGCGTTCTTCGAGCGCGGCGTGACGCAAGCGCCCGAATCGGCCGAAGCCGCCGCCTGCGTGGGGTATGCGCAGCACCGTCTTGGACTCGATGCTGAGGCAATGACCGCTCTGCAGCGCGCCCTGACGCTCGATCCGGAGTTCAGCGAAGCACGCGTCTATCTGGCCAACCTGCTGTACGATGCCGGCGACCTCGACGCCGCACTGGTGCAGTTCGAAAAGACCGCTCCCGACGATCATTGGGACGAACTCGGCATCTGGCGACTGATGGAGCTCAAGAAGTCCGTCTACCGCCTCAAAGACGACGATCCCGAGCTCAAGCCGTGGGAAGCGCGATTGATCGAACTGACGGGTGAACCGGATGCCATCGACGACTTGCTGGCGGAGATCGAGCAGCGCGTCATGGAACAGGAAAACGAAGCCGCCGCGCAGGCGCAGGGACAACTCGAAACGCTGGGCGGGCTCCTGTCGGGGCTCGCCCAGCAGCAACACGAACAAGGCGAACAAGTCGATTTCAGGACCGCCGATGTGATTGCTCCCGATGGGCTGCATCGCGTGATCATGCGCGATGGCTCGACATTCGAGGGGAGCTGGGAAGAGATCGTGCAGGCGCTGCGTGATGCCCGTGACGCGGGTCGTCCGCTCGACGAATACATGGCGCTCGAGGCGCGCCGGCACTACGGCGCCACTGGACTGCGCATCGCCTCCCATGCGCCGGAGGCGTTCATTCGCGAAAGCGCGAACGCCGGATTGCTGCGCATCGTACGGTGAGCGTGCGCGCCGCGCTCGACGCGGCGCGTGCCGTCTTCGCCGTCAGTCGCGGTGAACCGGCGGCGGAGCTCAGCCTGCCGCCGGCGGACGCGACGGGGTCAGCGAACGATCTGTCCACGACGCACGCGCGGGCGGTGGCGATGTGGAGCGCGGCAGAAGAGGTGCTGCGTGCCCTGCTGGAGACGCCGACCCTGAGCGGACAGGCGCTGGTGGGTGAGGCCCGCAAGCGGCACTGGCTCGATCTATCCGATGCACACGCGTTGGTGGCGCTGCAGGGAGCGGCCGACCGCGCGCAGGAGCTGTCGGGGTCGGGTCTGCCGACCATCGCCGATGACGAGGAACACGCGCTCGCGAACGACGCCTGGCGCGCACTCGAGTCGGCCGCGGAACGTGCGCTGCCACCATCGCTCTCCTCGGCCGCTGCCGATGGGCCTTCACGGATTCCGTCGCGTGTGGCGCCCTCGCACTTTCCGCCCACGCATCCTGCACCCCCGCGGCCTGCAACCCCGCACGCGGCAACCCCGCAGCCGACACGCACGCGGTCTCGTATGGTGCTGGTCATGGCGCTTGTCCTGGTGACCGGCACGATTGCGGCGCTGCTGCTCATGCGGCGATCGTCGGTTCGACCCGATCTTGACGCCGGTGTCGCGGCCTACGGACGCGGCGCACGCGACGTGGCGCGACAGGCATTGGCCCGCGACGCCCGCGAGCACCCCGGCGACGCGCGTCCACTGATCTTTCTCGGGCGTATCGCGCGCGACGAGAACGATCTGATTACCTCGCGCCGTCTCCTCGATGCGGCTGTGCGTGCGGAGCCCACCAACGCGCTCGCGCACCGCGAGTACGCGGCAACGCAGCTGGCCTCTGGTCTGCCGGAATTGGCGCGCCGCTTCTACGTCCGTGCACTGGAACTCGCGCCCGACGACCGGTTGGCGCAGGGGTTTCTCGCGTGCACACTGCATCGTCTCGGTCGTGCCGACGAGGCGCAGCGGTGGGCCAGCCGCGCCGGCGACGGCGAATGGACGCCCTGCCTCTCGGCGCCGGTGCGTACCCGCGACTCCTCTGCGACCGCTCTCCCCCCTTGAACGCTCCGATGACTCTCAACGCCACAGGTGCGGCCCTTGCGCTGCATCGCGAAACCGAACGTCACGTCCTTCCCAATGGTCTGACGTTGCTGGTGCGGCGCGATCGCTCGGCCCCCGTGGTGTCGATTGTCACGCATGTGAAAGCCGGCTACTTCGACGAGCATGACGAGATTGTGGGCATCGCTCACGTGCTCGAGCACATGTTTTTCAAAGGCACCCCCACCCGCGGTGTGGGCGCCATCGCGCGGGAAACCAAAGCGAGCGGCGGGTATCTCAACGCCCACACGATCTACGACCACACCAGCTACTACACGGTGCTGCCGTCGACATCGTTCGTGCAGGGCCTCGATATCCAGTTTGACGCCTATGCGCGATCGGTGATCGACGCCGACGAGCTTGCGCGCGAGCTCGAAGTCATCATTCAGGAGGCCAAGCGCAAGCGCGATACACCAACGGCGGTGGCCATCGAATCGCTCTACGCCCTGTTGCACGACAAACATCGCATTCGCCGGTGGCGCATCGGGGAAGAGGCGGGGCTCCGGGCGCTCACGCAGTCGGCGTTGCTCGACTTCTATCGCACCTGGTATCAGCCGTCCAATACGATTCTCTCCGTGGTGGGCGATGTGAATGTCGAGATGGTGCGTCGTGAAGTGGAGGCCCGTTACGGCGCGCTCGAGGCTCGCACCGTACCGCGTGTGGCGGGTCCCACGGAAGACACATTCTCGGGCTTTCGTGCCCGCGAGTGGAGCGGCGATATCGCGCAGCAACAACTCGCCTTCGGGTGGCGCGCGCCGAACATGACCCATGCAGACACGCCCGCACTCGACCTGCTTGGCGTGGCGCTCGGGACCGGGCGTGCATCACGCCTCTACCGTGCCGTTCGCGACCGTCAGTTGGCGACATCGGCATCGGCGTGGCACTACACCGCAGGCGATGTCGGCGTGTTTGTGCTGCACGCCGAGGCTCCGGCGGCGCAGGCGAAAGCGGCCGCGCTGCAGATGTGGCGCGAAGTGCAGGCGGTTCGGCATGTGGGATTCCGCGCCAGCGAAGTCACGCGCGCGCAGCGGATCATGGAATCGCGGTGGCTGCGCCGGCTGGAGTCGATGGACGGACAGGCCACGTATCTCGCGAGTTGGGAGGCCGAGGGCGGCCTCGAGCGCGCGGCGGCGTACTACGATCGGTTGTTGACCCTCGACGCACAGGCACTGCGTGATGTGGCCGAACGCCATCTCGATCCCGCGCAGGTATCGGTGGTGAGCTACCGCCCCGACGGCGCAGACGCGTTGGCAGACGACCGTGAGGCGCTCTACGACGCGTTGCAGCGCGTTGCATCATTGGGCAGCAGTGTCATGGCGCCTCCCGAGATGCCGACGCCGATCGAATCCCCGGCGATCACGTCGCCGACTGCTCCGCCGGCGGCAGTGTCTCGTCGCGAGGTCGACGGCGTGTCGATTGCCGAACTCGCGAATGGGGTCACCGTGCTCGTGTTGCCGCGGCCTGGGGCACCGCTCGTCTCCATTGGGCTGTTTCAGCGCGGCGCGAGTGGCGTCGAGCCAGCCGGAAAGGAGGGGCTGGCGCGTCTGACCGCGCATGCGATGCTCAAGGGCACCACCACTCGCAGCGGTGCCCGTATCGCCGAGGCAACCGAGGAGTTGGGCGCGAGCATTGGTGTGGCCGCAGGACTCGAGAGTTTGGGGTGGTCGCTGACCGTACCGGTGCGTCACTTCGCCACCGCATCCACACTGTTGGCGGATGTCACGCAGCATCCGGCATTCCCCGACGATGCGATCGACACGGAGCGCTCACTGGCGCTCGCCGAACTGACGCGGCTGCGTGATGACATGTATCGCTGGCCCATGCGCCTGGCGACGGCGGCTGCCTACGGCAGCCATGCGTATGCGCGCACGGTGATTGGCACGCAGGAGTCACTCGAGTCGATCGAGACCGCCACCATTCGCGCCTTTCACGAAGCGCACGTGCTGCGCGGGGCGACGGTGATTGGCATTGTCGGCGACGTCGATCCCGACCGCGCCGTGGCGGTCGTCGCACGCGACTTCGCCGAACTGCGTTTTGTCGACGACGCACCCGCGCCGCCGGCGCCGTGGCCCGCAGCGTCCGTACAGGCGTCCGACGCGCGTGAAAAACAGCAGACCGCCATGGCGTTGCTGTTTCCCGGGCCGTCGCGCACGGATCCCGAGCGCTTTGCCGCGCGTGTGTTATCCGCGATTGCGAGTGGATTGGGCGGCCGGTTTTTCGAACAGCTGCGCGATAAACAATCGCTGGCGTACACCGTGTCGGCCTTCCCGCTCGAACGCCGGGCCGGCGGGGCGTTCGCGGCGTACATCGCCACCTCACCCGCGCGTGAACAGGAGGCGCGCGACGGGCTGCTGCGCGAGTTCGCCCGGTTTCGGGACGCCGTGCCCAGTGATGAGGAAGTGTCGCGTGCCCAGGCCTATCTCATCGGCACGCATGCCATCGGGCAACAGTCCGTCGGCTCCGTGCTGGGTGAACTGGTGGACGCGTGGCTCTTCGGGCGAGGCGTCGAGGAACGGCGGGCGTTTCCGGCGGCGATTGCGGCCGTCACGGCCGGCGACGTGCAGCGTCTGGCGCAGCGGTATTTCGATCCGTCGCGCGTGGTGGAAGGGATTGTTCGCGGAACAGCGACGTAGGGTCGGCGCGCGGCGCGATCTATTCGGGCGACGAGGTGACGCGTTGTCCGCGCACCTCGCGCATGGCGGCCGCTGACGCGGACAGAATCGGCCACGCCATGCGGACGCGCCCATTGGCCGCGCGAATCCCCAGCCAGCCGGTGTAGTCGGCGGGTTCACCGAGAATGACGGCGGTGACCCACGGGCGGCGCGATCCCCAGGACAGCGCATGACGCATGGCCGCGAGTTGTGACGCGTCGCCGTGTGCGTGGGGAAGTCCACCGACGTTGAGCAGCCACTGCGTCGCGGTTGCCGGTGCGCTGTCGACGGCGGCCGCGTGCCAGCGGTCGAGCGTTCGCAGTCGCGCATCGACTCCGGGTAGGCCCGAGTACGAGGGATAGATCGCGGCGCCGACGATCGCGACCGGCATGCCGGGTGCCATCGCCATGGCATAGATCGCACTGTCGCGTGCATCCAGACGCGACAGCGCGACGCCAATACGTGTGGCGGGACGGACCCGATCGCGGACGCTGCGTGTGGTGCGAAGCAGGACGCGCCACCAGCTCAGACTGGGCGTGTTCGACGGCAGGACCGACGGAATGGGATCGTCGATGGCGGGAAACAACACACCGGGACGCAATCGCGTGAGGACGCGCTCGATCGCCGCGCTGCGCGCCGGATCATCAGCCGGCCCCGGCGTCCGGCCATGATGCAGCGCGACGGCAATCACCGTGCTGTCGGCGCGGAGTGGCTCAATGACGCGCGCGAGCGAATCGAGCGCACTCGCGCGCGTGCCTTCCTCGTGCAGCACGAACAGCACGACGTCGGGCGCAAAAGTGGCCGCCAGTGCACGGTCTCCTTTGACTGCGCGCGCCGGCGGTGGTCCGTCGAGTGCCGGGAGCATTCGCATGCCGAGCGCGAAGTCTCCGGCCGGGCGCGCCTGCATCGGCTCGTTGATACCGCGATGATAGCTGCGGACGGCCGCCACGCCACGCGGCCATTCGATGACCAGCAGCGAGGTCAGGGCGGTGGCGGCGAGCACCAGCGTGGCACGAGCCAGTGCTGACAAACGCCACCGCGCCGGATATGCCGGTGCAATCATCGGTACGAGAATCGCCAGCGGTGACACCAGCGATGCCCGACCCACCGTCATGCCCACCACCACGTCACGCGCTGCGACGGCCGCTTGGAGCGGCAAGGGTGCGGCGCCGGTCTGCGAAACCAGATAGTCGCCGGTCACTACCGATGTGACCACGAGATCGTACAGCAGGATGGGAATGGCCACCACGGGCGACACCAGCCCCGCGACCAGTGCATAGAGCACCTGCAACACAAACGCCGCACACACGGCAGGAAGCAGCCACGAGATGCCGGCGATGGTGCGTGCGCCCACTTCACTGCCGCTCGCGATGGCAACGAGGACGGCAGGTGCGACGAGCAATCCGCACACCGTGGTGAGCTGCGTGAAGATGCGTGGCGCCTCCCGTCGGGCGGCCATCCATCCGGCGAGCAGGATGTCCCAGGACAGCACCAGCAGCGCCACCAGCAGCGTCAGCGGTGCCAGCTGCAGCAGCGTTGCGTCGAGCGTGGCGTTCACGATGGGCGGCTCGTTCGCACGATGCGTTCGGCTGAGACCGCCGCAGGCGCGAGCCGACGCCGAAACACATCCAGCGCCCGGGCCAGGTCAACCGGCTCGTGCGCGAGCAGATCGAGGAGCAGCGAGTGCTGCGGGGCCTGCGCATGCACAGACGCGTGCCCGCCGTCGAGCAGCAGGAACGCGTCGACACCGCGCACGCCGTGGGTGTGCAGTGTCGGGGGATGGGCCGCGTGCAATCCAGCGGCGCCGGCCGCCGCAATCAGCAGCCCGCCCAACAACGCACGATCGTGCAGTTGCGCGGGAGCGATGCCCGTCAATTCTGCAATCAGGTGAACTACCGCGCCGGTGCCCGTCGACTCCATACACGCAGGATAACTGGCTCCCGAGCTTCTGGCACGGTCACCCGGCTTTGGCGTAATATCCATCATGGCGCGTTCGACGGTCTTCACCCTTCCCAATCTGGTCTCCAGCTCTCGGCTCGCGCTCGCCGTGGGATTCGTCGCGTCCGATGGCGTCCCCACACGGCTGGCGCTGATCGGCATCGCCTCGCTGACCGATTTCCTCGACGGGTGGTTGGCGCGTCGAACGCACGTCGCATCGCGCTTCGGCGCGCTGCTCGATCCGGTGGCCGACCGGTTTTTTGTGCTGGCGGTGGTGGTGAGTTACGTGATGGGCGGCCAATTCACCGTCTGGCAGGCGATCGCGATCATGTTTCGCGATGTCATGTCGGTGATCGGCTTTTTTGTCGCGCGCAACGTCAGTTGGCTGCGTCCGATTCCATTCATGGCGCGACCGATCGGGAAGGTGGTGACCGTCGCGCAACTGCTCACCTTTCTCGCCGTGCTGCTCGCGCCGTCCGTCGTCAATGCGCTGGTGATCATCGTTGGCCTGCTCGGTCTCACCGCGACCGTCGACTACACCCTGATGCTGTGGCGCGAGCGTGTCCGCCCCGCCTCGACGCCCGTCGAAAGCTGACCACCGCCGTCCGCTTTTTGCCGATCGCCGATCGCGTTTGACCGATCGCGTCGTTTCGCCGTTCA
>JAGNMU010000195.1 GCA_017991005.1 Gemmatimonadaceae bacterium
GGACCAGCTTTGGGGGCAAGACCAACAGCACCGCATAAAGTGAGTCGTGCTGGACCAGCTTTGGGGGCAAGACCAGTAGCCATGTGGTGCCTCCGAGTTGGTGCGAGCGCCTTCGTTAGCAATATTCCTGTCACCGGCCGATAGTCTGCGGAGCACTCTCAAACGAATTGTCGCAGCGTCTTGTCAACAAACATTTGACCTATCCGTTTGCGACTTTCGAATCGCGGCATTTGCGATTTCCGGATCACGGCACCTACCCCGCTCCCGACTGTGGCATCCCTAGTGCCCGCAAACGTGCCACCACCAAAGCGCTGATGCGCTCATATTCCCCCATGTGCCAGGAGGGAGTTCGGCCGATTGGAGGCTCGAGAGTGGTGAGGTGGCGAGACATGTTCATCCCCGCATGCGGTGGCATGTTGTTCAGTCCCTGCAAGAGGCTCACGACGTCGTGTCCAGCGTCAATGGCAGACTCGAGGTGCTCAAGTTCCGGCAAACTGAGAGTGATCAGCCGCTCCACCTCGCCGCGCGCCACACTGGTGCCAAGAGGATGATGCGCGATGATCTGCTGCTCAATGCGCGCCCGAGTCTGCGGAAGCGCGACGTGGTCGGTTACAATGAGCACCGGATAAATGCGGAGGATGCGCGACGCGGAAATTCCGAGAGGCGCGAGCAGGTCCTGACGCACGCTCGTGGCGAGGGATTCCATCTGGCTTGCCGCGCGCTCAATGGGTGGGCGCCATGCCTGCAGAAGTGCCGCGGGGCCGTCGGCGTGTCGGGCAGGGAGCGGCACACGGCTGGCCTTCACTTCCACGAGCAACAGTGAATCGCCACAATCGATCACCGCTTCACACACCTTTCGATTGCGAAGCGAAGGCAACGCCTTGAGCGTCGCTTCCGGAATGCAGCGTGCCCCGAACATGCGCTTCAGGCCGGCGACCGCATAGGCCTCAACGAGCTTTCCGTGTGACGTTCGAAATAGCTGTTGCTGTGCCGACGTGAAGTGGCGCGTCTCGCAGAGTCGATGATATAATCCATCGGTGCCAAGATAAGAGAGGAGTGGTACCGAGAGGCACCATAGCCTGCCGTCAATCATTACGACGGGAGACTTTTCGAACTCGAGAAAATCAAAATGGCGAAGGTCGTTGGCATACTTCGCACGCACGCGCGCTTGGAGATCAGCGAGGTCTGTTGCGACGAGTGCGATCCACTTCGCACGCTCAGCGGGGTCGAGCGCGGTGAGCGTCGAGAAGAACCTGTCCGGGTCCATCGCCACCTCGCCGGCAATCAGCTCGTCCTCGGTCATGGCTAGCCAAAGCGTCTGAATCGAGTGGATCGCCACGAACACGTCGAATGGAGCCAAACCGGTGGCTCGCGTGAGTTCTGCGGCAACGTCAAAGTCGCTCTGTTTGAGGATGCCGCTAGGGATTTCTACAAACTGATGAAAGGCGCGTGGCCGTTCAGATACGGTGATGGTGCGCGCATGGAACTGCGCGAGCGCGAACTCATAGCCAGCGAATTGTTCGCGGCCATCGGGTGTCAGGGTGTCAAGGTTCTCAAATCGCGCGTCGATAATGTCGTTGATCATCAAGAGCGCTTCGAGAAGTGGCTCCATGTCCGTGCGTTCGTCGGCCGGGGCGTCCGCGCCGATGCAAAGGAGAGCCATCTTCATGGCCGTGAGCACCTGGCGCTCGTGAATGAACACCAACCGATCCGGCGACGGTGTGGGGTCCTTCAGCCGTTCGGTCGCGTGACGTCGCAACGCCGCTGTGTGTTCGGGCCCAACCAGCCCTGCGAGCACAAAGTCCTGCTGGTCCTCGAGGCTCCCATCTTCATGCCGTGGAGACCGATGCTCCAGCGCAATGTTCAAACGGGATAGCTCTCGCAAGACTCGTCCGAGGCCATATCGGCGAAGCCGGCTATTGATCGCTTCGATGCTTGCCGGGCTTCCCATCATCGCACCCCATCCGACAGTCATGGCAAGGAATCGCTCAATGGACGGCATGGGGCTCGGTAACGGTTTGACGTCTGCTCGGCGCGGACATGCGTAGGATAGCGCAGTGGTCGGTGTCCGCGCCCACACCACTGAAGATAGGGGATGCAGTTTGGTGAAGGCCACCGCGGTGCCAGCGGGGTTCGACCGAGCGACGGAGGCAAAGTGACGCTGCGATGACGCTCATGCGTAGGGTGACTGAGCTGTCCCGGGTTCCGTAGGCACTTTCTTAGGTGTACACGCGGAGTGGAGGCGGGGCATGGCCAGGACGCGGCGCAGCTACAGCGAATAGTTCAAGCAGGAAGCCGTCCGGTTATCGACGGTGCGCGTGGTCTCGTTGGCTCAGGCGGCGCCCGATCCGCCACTGCCGGTCAAGCTGCTGCGGACGTCGGTGGGGACGGCGATGATTGATGCCGCAGCGGTGGCGGTACAATTCCATCCCCGTCCGCCACGACGCCGAAGTTCGAATCGGCGTGTTTGCCCAGGGCACGACCAATCGCCGTGAACGTCTTGTCTGCGCGGAGCCGGTGCCGGTGGTGGTCCTTCTGCTCGTCACTCAGGCCGGGCATCCTATTCGATTCATGGGCCCGCTCCATTGGCAGTGCGTCGTCACGCAATGTTGTGACGACCGATTGAATTAACCCAGTATGCGAGCGAGGATATGCCGCTGCGTACTCCCCTTTCACCCAACGTGAATACGTGAGAAATGCGCGAGCACCGTTCGATGACGCCGAGGAGACGTTGCGAAGGAACTCCGCCGCGATTCGCGTAACGTATCGGACGCGTGTGTATTCGCATCGACGGGGCTGGGATGCGTGCTGCGTTGGGGCGGTATTGGACAACGGTGTCCGGAACTGATGCGGCGAGGCGCGAGGATATGGATGTCCTCCCCCCAAATCACCCTATCGTATCCAGCAATTCGGAACAATCAGTGCTGCCTCCTACAATTATCCTTCCTTGCGCTTGTGAACCCAGCTTCGATACGTATCTTGTCGTTGCCAGTGCTTCTACTCGCGGACCTATTGCCCCTCGAAATACGCTCCCCTGGGAGTCCTCAAATGCGCGTGCTCATCGGCCTGTGCGCCGTCGTCGTCGCCCTGTCTGCCTGCGCCAAATTGACGCCGAAACCACCGCCTGCGCCAATGCCGCTCGCGAGTGCTGCGGAATACGCGCAACTTGCGACCGAGGGTAGTACGGCAGTCACGGGGCAAGTTTTTATGAGAACGCGCGGCGGTGACGTCAAACTTGGCGCCGGCAACCAAGTGATTCTAGATCCGGCAACGACATACGCCGGCGAATGGATTAAGCGAGGCCTACTTCATGTCGAGAGCCTCGGCGACCGAGGAAGCGATCCTCGCTTCCAACGGGTGCAGCGCCGAAGTGTTGCGGACGCCCAAGGACGGTTTCGCTTTGAGAACGTTCCGCCTGGCACTTACTGGATTCGTAGCTATGTGCAGTGGTTCGTCTCAAACCGCATGCCAATACAAGGTGGCGTCCTCGTAGACCTTGTCTACGTTAAGCCAAACCAATCGATCGTAGACGTGATCCTCACTCGCTGATCGCCGCGAACGGTGGCTTGAAGGTGACGGACCATCGTCGCTCGGGAGGCCTCGCTGGGCTCTAGCGCGAGAGGTATCACTGCATGCGCGCGTATGGAAACCGAACTTGAGAATCGAGGGCGGCCCCTCTAGCAATCCGTTGGCTTCTGAGCGTTAACCGCCCCGTCGACAACGGAACCGCAAAACGGGTGTACGGCGACATCTCCTAGGACGTGTGTCCGTGGAACGTGTCGTTTTCGGCGGAGTTGCGTGAGCCCGCGCTTGCAGCGCGCGACGGACTGAACACGCGTGGCGCACACGCGATAGCGCAGGAGCTGCTCGCGATGTCGCAGTCCGAGTTCAGTACGCGCTTCAAGGGCAGTGCGATAAAGCGGGCGAAGCGGCGAGGACTCGCGCGCAACGCCGCGGTGGTGCTGGGCAACGTCGGTTCGAGCGACGTGGTGCCGCTGCTCGACGCGGCGCACGCGCACGACGAGGCACTCGTGCGCGAGCATGCGGCGTGGGCGCTGGGCACGATTCGCCCAGAGCGGCTAGCACCCTAGGACGTGTTGGCGATCCACGGCCCGAAACGACCCACTCGACCCGTGCGGCGACCATCTCGCGTCTCCGCGGCGATAGCGGGTGCCGCGCGCGCCTACTCTGGGTGCATCACCCACCTCGAACAGGAGCGCACCAACATGTCCAATCTCAGAACTCATCACTGCCGTCGCTCTGCGAGGCGTTCGGCGATGTCCGTTGCCGCAGTGTCCATTGTGGCGATCGCCGCCACCCTGCTGGCATGCGACACGGTCGCCGCGCAGTCGACGCGGTCATCAACGGCGACCCCCGCGGTGCAGGCCACCGCCAATGCCGTCACGCTCGGGAGCGGCCCCGATCTGCAAGGGCTTTGGGACTTCACGATGCGCGTCGGTGAACGAACGTCCACTGGATTCTTCGCGCTCGGTCCCGTCGAACGGGGATGGGCCGGCTCGCTGACGCCGGATTCGACGAACACGCTGGCGATCCGCGTACTCACCGTCGATGGCGACTCGGTCCGGATGATCGTGGCCTCGCGTGAGGGCGACGTACGATTTCAGGGACGGTTGACCAACGACGCACGTACGATGGAAGGCATCGTGGAGTACCACGGCGGCGCGCTGCTGCCGATGACGGCCACGCGCCGCGCTCGACGCGTCGTGCCGCGCTGAGTCCTGCCGCGCGCAGCATGGCGGTCCACTCTCCCTTGATCGCGCCCCGCCCCGAGCGCGATACTGAATCGTGACGACACGCGCGCAAGAAATGGGAGCCGTCGGCTCGCCGGAGTCCGCCATGGAGCGGCGCGTCGTGCCGATTGGGGCCGTCGTGCTCACGACGTTCTTCGGCCTCCTCTACGCGCTGCGCGGCAGCATCGCGTTGATCGACCGTGGCGAGGACCCGCGATGGGCGCAGCAAGTCGGCTGGTCGCTCGTCATGTGGTGGACGTGTTTACCGCTGCTGCCGCCGCTTGCGGCGCTCGTTCGCCGCTTTCCAGTCGGTCCCCCGCGTCCGTGGCGCAACGCGGGTGTTCTTGTGATTGGCACCGTTGCTGCGGCGTGGCTGCGGCACGTCGTGATGACCCCCGTTGTGGTGGCGATCACGGGCGTCCCCGACGTCGCCGCGAGCGCTGCCGCACGGACCCTCACGTACTTCACTGTATTCCTCGTGATGGTCGCACTCCTCCACGCGGTGCACTACTATCGCGCGGAACGCGCCCGCGCGGTGCGCGAGGCCGGGCTGGCCCGCGGACTGGCCGAGGCTCGGCTCGCTGCGCTCCGAACGCAGCTGCAGCCGCATTTCGTTTTCAACGTGCTCAACGCCATCACGACCCTCCTGCACGCCGATCCGATGGCGGCCGACCGCATGCTCACGCGGTTCGCCGCCCTCCTGCGTGTGATCCTGCATGAGGGCACGGAGGAGCACCCGCTCGAACGCGAGCGTGACCTGTTGGCGCGCTACGTCGAGTTGATGCAACTGCGTTTCGGTGACCGCATTGCTGTGGAATGGGCCGTGGCCGACGCGACGCGTTTCGCACGCGTGCCGTTCCTGGTGCTGCAGCCGCTGGTGGAGAACGCGTACGAACACGGGCTGAGCGGAAGGGAGACCGGCGGACGGCTCCGAATCGGCGCGGCACGAGTGGACGACAGTCTGCAGCTTGTCGTCGAGGATGACGGGGTGGGACTCGACGTGGAGTCAGGGTCGATCGTCGTGCAAGGAAATGCAGAAGCGGGCAGCGGCATCGGCCTGCGCAACACACGCGATCGCCTGGCGCAACTCTACGGCGCGAGTGCGTCACTCGTACTCGAACGCGCGCCCGGCGGCGGCACGCGAGCGCTGGTAACGCTGCCGTTCATCGATGCCCGGCATCCACGCGAGGAGCAACGTTCGTGAATACCGCAAGCGCACGCGCGTGTAAGGTGTTGATCGCCGATGACGAGCCACTCGCGCGCGCCCGTCTGCGTGCGCTGCTCGCGCGACATCCCGAGTTCGAGCTGACGGCGGAATGCGGGAGCGGTACGGCCGTTCTCGCCGCGCTCCGCGACGGACCCGCCGACGTGCTGCTGCTCGACATCCGCATGCCCGGCTTAGACGGTGTTGCGACGGTCGACGCACTCGCTCAGGAGGCGCCATGGGCATTGGAGCGTCCTCCGCGCGTCGTCTTTGTCACCGCGAGCGAGGAGCACGCGATCCGGGCGTTCGATCTCAACGCCGTCGATTACCTGGTGAAACCGATCGATATCGATCGATTCGACCGGGCGATGCGGCGGCTGCTCGAGACGCTCGGCTCACCGTCCCGCGCGCCTGATGCCGGCGCCATCGCGGCGGCTGACGCGGCACTCCGGATCGCGCTGCAGGCGCTCCGTGGCGACGCCCCTGCGCCCGTTCGCGACACTGCGGATGACGCCACCACCCACACGCGTCGCGCGGACGAGCCGAAGGACGAGTCTGTGAAACGATTTGTCATACGGGACGCGCGCGGGATGTACTTCGTGGCGGTCGCGGACGTCGACCGCGTGGAAGCAGACGGCAACTACGTCGCACTCGTCACCGGCGCGCGACGCCACCTCGTGCGTGAATCCATGCTCGCCGTCGAAGCCAAACTCGACCCGACGGAATTTGTGCGCGTGCATCGTTCGCACGTGATTAGGATTGACCGCATTCGTCGGCTGGAACCCTGCGGCCACGGCGAATATGAAATCACGCTGACAGACGGAACCCGACTCACCTCGAGCCGGAGCTATCGGGAGCAGGTGCGGCAGTTGCTGCGCTGACAGCTGCGGAGTTCTGGTATTGGGTTACGTGAAGTGTATTTCTGCCCGGCCCATCATTCGTCAAGTCTCGACGCCGAGCCGTTTCAGCTGAACCAGACGACAGCCAAGCGTCATCACCCCAAGTGCCCCCATCGCAACCAGCCACCACGCGAGATCGGGCCCGCCCCCGAACAGATCCGCCCAGCGCAGCCCGACCAAGCCCGGCAGCAGGACTATCCCGATCAGAAAAAGCACGTCGATAACACCTGCTCGCCACACGCGGCCGGATACGCCAGATGTGGACGACGGTCGCCGCGCCAGGCGCGCCTCTCGCGCCAGCGTCCGCAGTTGCATGAGCAGCAGAATGCCCATCCCCGCCGCAATCAGTGCGAACGTCACCTGATGACGTGACTCGGCCGGTGGCAACGGCTGGCCGACGAGTCGCGCAGCAATGTCGTCGGCCAGACGGTGGCTGGTGGGTGTGAGCGGCCAGGGAATCGCGGATGACACGTTCGTGAGTACGACCACACCCCACCCGGAATCAGGGAGCATCACCAGCTTGCCGCGAAAGTCCGGCACGATGCCCCCGTGATGCACAGCGCGCGTGCCACCGATCCGTCCCTCGCGCCATCCGAACGCATACGAGAAGCCGTCGGAAGGCGCACCGCCGGTCTGGATATGCCGCACGGTTTCGGCACGGAGAAATTGCCCGCTGCCTGTGCGTCCCTGCTGCAGGAACATCGCGAGAAACCGGGAAAGATCCTCCGCGCTGCTCATCACCCCCGCTGTTGGCAGTCGATCCGGTTCCCCGCCGAGCGTCGAGGTGATTGGAAAGCCGAACGCATAGACATGACCG
>JAGNMU010000196.1 GCA_017991005.1 Gemmatimonadaceae bacterium
CCGACGCGTCCACTCGTGCAGCGTCGTACGCTCTTCGTCAGTCAACACCACCGGGGGCAGCTTCGCAGAGGGCATCGCGTCTCCAAGTTACTGAAGCTACGCAGACCCTGCGAACTACGTTGACACGCACTTCTGACTCACAACACTAGCTGAAGCTTCATGCCGGCCACTCCACCAGGAATGCGGCGCGCGGGACGCGCCATGGGATGCCGCACGATGCGCGGGCCGGCGGGAGGGATGCCGGACCGATGCCTCTTATATAGACGCCCCTAAGCTACGCAGGAATCACGTGGAGCGCTGCAAGTCGCTGTGGGATCAGCACCTGAGGTCGTGAACCCAGGCAAGATGCCGCCCGCCGGCTGTGGGCGCATATTCCGCAGAGACCCGACCCAGGAAGCCCATGCGCACTGAGAATTCGCGTTCCGGACCCGGCGCCCCCCGCCGCCGCTCACGCGCCCTTGTCTTCGCCTCGCTCTGCCTGTCCGGTGCGATCCCGCTTTTCGCACAGGCCGCGGCGCCTCTTCCATCGTTTGCCCGTGCCACGTCACGTGTCAACCCAGCCGCCGCGTCCGTTGCCCGAGACAGGGAGACGTCGGCCGAGTGGGATGCGCTGGCGCGTGATTTTCGCGAATACACCGAGCGCGATCGGGTGGTTGGCGCCAGCATGGTGCTGTTGACCAAGGAGAAGATCGAGGCCCGCGCCGTGGCCGGCGAACGAAACCGCGCCGCCAAACTGCCCGTCGACTCGCAAACGATTTTCCATTGGGGATCGATCACCAAGTCGCTGACGGCCATCGCCATCATGCAGCTCCGCGATCGCGGACGGCTGTCGCTCGATGACAAGATCATCCGGTACGTCCCCGAACTCCGGCAGCTGCACGACCCGTTCGGCATGCTCGACAGTATCACGATCCGCATGCTCCTCTCCCATTCCGCGGGCTTTCGGAACGGGACGTGGCCCTACGGGGACGGCCAACCGTGGGAACCTTTTGAGCCGACCAGCTGGAACCAGCTGGTTGCCATGATGCCGTATCAGGCGCTGCTCTTCCGGCCCGGTACTCGGTACGGATACTCGAATCCGGCCTTCATCTATCTGGCGCGAGTGATCGAACAGCTCACGGGCGATCCGTGGGAATCGTACATTCATAAGAACATCTTCGCGCCACTATCGATGCAGCATAGCTACTTTCGATCGACTCCTTACTATCTAGCCTCGGAGCGGTCGCACAACTATTCGATCCGAAAAGACAGCGCCAGCGGCGGGACACGCGTGGTTGATCATGGTGCCGATTTTGATCCTGGCATCACCACACCCAACGGCGGGTGGAATTCGCCGATCGGGGATCTGGCGATCTACACCGCATTTCTGACCAATTCGGTCCTCCCCGGCGGGAGTCGCGCGCACTACGACGCCGTCCTGTCACGCTCGAGTTTGGAGGAGATGTGGCGGCCGGTGGTACCGATGACCGACGGATACGAAGCAAGCACCGGTCAGTCGATGGGGCTTTCGTTCTTCATCCGAGGCAGCGGCGCACAGCGCGTCCTTGGCCACACCGGTTCGCAGGCGGGGTTTCGCGCCTTTTACTACTTCAATCCCGCGACGGGCACGGCGGTCATTGCCGGGTTCAACACCACCAACTACGCGGCGCCAGCCGTTTCCGAACTCAGGAAACTCAGCGAAGGGGCACAGCGACTGGTCGCTGGCGGAGCGCCCTGACCCGCCCTGACCGGTGGACGCCCGCGGCGGCTAGCCCAGCCGCGGCGCCCCGTTCACCATCGGCAGCAACGCCGCATGCAGGACCTGGTGAGCCGGCACGGGAACCCCGTACTGCTGCGCGAGGCGAATGAGTGATCCGGTCTGGGCGTCGTATTCGGTCAGGCGACCGGCGACGATATCGCGCTGCATCGAGCTCGTGCTTTCCATGGGGAGCCCGTCGTAGCGCTTCCAGGTTTCGGCGATGGCCGCGTCGCTGAGCGGCACACCGGCCGCGACGCTCACCGCCTGCACCTCGGCGAGGCACCGACTGATCAGTGCCCGGGTTTCCGGCACCGCGCGCATGTGGCCCAGCGCGACGCGCGTCGCGGCGCCGACCAGCCCGAACGGTTCGATGAAGAGGAACTTCTCCCAGAGCGCGACGTCCATCTTCTCCGCGACGATCGCCTTGATCCCCGCCGACTCGAGCGCGGCCCGGAACGGTTCGATCTGCACCCGCGCCGGGGCGTCTGCCGGCGTGCGCGACCGCGGACCGTACTCGATGATGGGCGAGACGGCAAAATGGCGGATCCGCCCTGGACCACTCTGCTCCACGATCACCCGACAGAGACCCTCGAGCACATGCGCATCACCCAGCGCCGCCGCGAGTTGCGCACTGGCCTCGACCCCGTTCTGTGTCGGAACCACCGCCGTCTGCCGTCCCAGCAGTGGGCGCAACGATGGCGCGATACTCTCGATCTGCGTGGCTTTGACCGCTACCAGAACCACATCGACCTCGCCGATCGTGGCCGGGTCATCGGTCACCGTCACCGACGGCAGATGCAGATCACCGTCAATGCTTTCGATGAAGAGCCCATCACGCCGCAAGGCCGCGAGCGTGGCGCCGCGGGCGACGAACGACACGTGATGACCGGCTTGCAGGAGTCGAGCGCCATAGAGGCCACCGATGGCGCCAACGCCGATGATGGCGATGCGGAGGGGGGAGGGGGTGGGCATGCCGAAAGGTCGTTGGCGAAGCGGGGCTCGGAAAGTGCGCGCGGCGCATCCTGCCTCCTGACCCCTGGATCGGTTCCTCCCTCCCACCGTCCTTCAATCAGGCTCGCGTCTCGAGCGTGCGGATGTTGGCGAAGGACAAAAGGCAGGAGGGACTGATCCAGGAGTCAGGTGGCAGGTCTGTCGTCGCGTCGTCGTTTCTGTTTCTCGGATTCCTGCATTTTGTGCCGCCTGTATGAGTACGTCATTCGTCGAATCTGACGCAGTTCATCAAGTAGCCGATCGCATTCGACGATCGAGGGATCGGGACGGCCGATCAGAATGAGGTGGCTTTCAAGCTCGAACGCGGAAGCGATCGCAATGCTCAGAAAACGAGCCGTCTCTTTCGGCGTGTTGTGTCCCACGCCTTCAGCAATGTTGGCCGGAATCGAACTGCTCGCGCGCCTTATCTGATTGGCCAGCCCAGGCGCATCCAGTCCCGAGATCGACCGCGCCATTGCGGTGATGTCTACGGCGAGCTCTATCGAGCGGCGCCAAATTTCCAGATTCTGTGGGTTTTGCATGGGCAATGAGTAGCTCTTGTCGGGAGAAGCCCCATCACCATTTCATCGCACACCGCTGAATTTCGCCGCAGTCCAACGTCTAACCTGCATCCTGAGACCTGGATCGGTTCCTCCCTCCGTTTGTCCTTTTCCAGAAACGTCCGTCCGGCAGGTCCGGGCGAAGGGCACATGGAGGGAGGAACCGATCCAGCTCTCAGGATGCAGATTTCACAACGCTCCTCCCTTCCCTCCACCCCCGCCCCCTTATGCCACTCATCACCGAGACCCACACCAATCGCCCTGTCTGGTTCGATCTCTCCACCACCGACATCGAAGCGGCCAAGGACTTCTACGCCGCGCTGTTCGACTGGAAGTATCTCGACAGTGGCGCTGAGATGGGGCATTACACCATGGCCTTCGTCGACGGCGAGCCTGCAGCGGCCGTGGCGCCAAAACAACCCGGCTACGAAAACACGCCGGTGTGTTGGACCATCTACTTCGGCACCGACAATGCCACCGATGCCGCGCAGCGTATCAAGGACGCGGGCGGCTCGATGATGTTCGAACCGATGCCCGTTCCTGACGTCGGCACGATGGCGATCGCCATGGATCCCGACGGCGCGGCGTTCGGCATCTGGCAGGCGGGGACATTCCCCGGCGCTCGCATTGAAGGCGAGCATGGCGCGATGGCGTGGTGCGAAGTGAACTCGAAACACGCCGCGCAGAATGCCGCGTTTTATGCGCGGGTCTTTGATCTCACGTCAAAGCGCATGGACGGTTCGCCCACCGAGTACTACACGATGGACAGCGCCACGGCCGGTCCCGTCGCTGGCGCGCTGCAGATGGATGCGGACTGGGGCGAGATCCCGCCGCACTGGATGCCGTATTTCGCCGTCGCCAAACTCGCGGACGCGGACGCCGTGGTAAAAGCACACGGCGGCAAGCTGCTGCACGGCCCCATCCCCAGCCCCTACGGCAACATCATGGTCGCGCAGGATCCGCAGGGCGCGGTGTTCAGTTACATCAGCGAGCATTGAGGTGTTGCCTGCTTCCTGACCCCTGTATCTGTTCCTCCTTCCCTGTGTCCTTCACCGGACATGCGTCGCGAACTGACGCGCTCGGCCAAGGACAAATGGAGGGAGGAACGGATCAAGGAGTCAGGAAGCAGGAACTGCCTTCACTCCTCCCCCGACGGCAGCTGCGGCACCCCGCTCGACCCGCCCGCTCGCAGCAGCCCCGTATCCGTGTACAGCATCAGTTTGTCGCGCGTGTCCATGATGTCCAGATTGCGCATCGTCAGCTGTCCGATGCGATCAAGCGGTGTAAAGAACGCTTCACCGCGCTCCATCGTCAGCCGCTCTGGCTTATACGTCAGATTCGCGCTCGTCGTATCGAGAATCGAGTAGTCATTGCCGCGGCGCAGCTCGATCGTGACTTCGCCCGTGATCGCACGCGCCACCCAGCGCTGCGCGGAGTCGCGCAGCATGAGCGACTGTGAGTCGAGCCAGCGCCCCTGATACAACAACCGGCCAAGCTTCCGGCCATTGGCGCGGTACGTCTCGATCGTGTCTTCGTTGTGAATGCCCGTCACCAGCCGCTCGTATGCGATGTAGAGCAGCGCGAGCCCGGGCGCTTCATAAATACCGCGGCTCTTCGCTTCGATGATGCGATTCTCGATCTGGTCCGACATGCCAAGACCGTGGCGCCCGCCAATGACATTTGCTTCGGTGAACAGTTCGAGTGCCGAGCCGAATGTCTTGCCGTTGAGCGCTACCGGCATCCCCTCTTCAAAACGCACCGACACCGTTTCGCGCGGCACGTCCACATCGTCACGCCACGAGGCGACACCCATGATCGGATGCACGATCATGATGCCCTTGTTCAGGAACTCGAGATCCTTCGCTTCGTGTGTCGCGCCAAGAATATTGGAGTCGGTGGAGTACGCCTTCTCCACGCTCATCTTGTAGTCGAAGCCGTGTTTGATCAGGTACTCCGACATCTCGGTGCGACCGCCGAGTTCGTCGATGAACTGCTGATCGAGCCACGGCTTGTAGACGCGAAGATCCGGGTTGGTGAGCAATCCGTAGCGATAGAAACGTTCAATGTCGTTGCCCTTGAACGTGCTGCCGTCGCCCCAGATGTTCACATCGTCTTCGCGCATCGCCGCCACGAGCATCGTACCCGTCACCGCGCGGCCCAGCGGCGTGGTGTTGAAGTACGTCTGCCCCGCCGTCGTGATGTGGAACGCGCCGCACTGCAGTGCGGCCAGTCCTTCCGCCACCAACTGTGCGCGGCATTCGATCAGGCGCGCCTTCTCGGCGCCGTACCCCATCGCCTTGCGCGGGATTTCGTCGTAGTCCGTTTCGTCGGGCTGTCCGAGATTCGCGGTGTACGCGTACGGGACGGCACCCTTCTCGCGCATCCACAGCAGCGCCGCGCTGGTATCAAGACCGCCGGAAAATGCGATGCCGACTTTTTCGCCGACAGGAAGCTTCTGAAGAATGTTGGCCATGGACAAAAGTAGTCGCGACCGGGCGGTCAATGCAAAGGATGAGGCCGCTTGTCGGCCCGCCGCCCCAACCCGGCGTCAGTAGCGCAACCAGATCACCAACGTCCCACAGGCCGCCCCACTCGACATGTTGAACTGCGGGGGTAGCTGCGACACGGTGTAGTACTCCGCAGCCGCGATATGCGTGGGGTCGATGCTGTCGATATCGAGCAGCGCTTCGCCCATTCGGCCACCATAACGCAGAATACCGTCCACGATCACCTGCACATAACAACGCGCCTTCGCACCGAGCGCCTTGTCGGTCTCATCCCCGCTCCGGCGTTGATTGATGCTGATCACCCCACGATTGGCGATCAGCGCCCGGCGATTGCTGTACATGGCCGAACTGAGACCGGGAATCTTGCCCGACAGCACGTCAGCGAGTTTCCGGCCGTCCGCCTTGTCGAATTCGTCCTGCGTGATGTACGAGCCGAAGCCGGTTTTCCGTCGTTCGTCAAATTCAGCGATGCGCGGATGATTGCCGCTGCCCTTCTTCGCCGTCACGTCCACGCGTTCCAGCGTTTGTGTCGACGGACGCAGCAACAGATCGGCTTCCGTTCTCTCGCCCGCAGTAAACGTCATCGCACTGTTGAATGGTGCGAAGCCGACGGCGCGAATGGTCACCGTGTAGCGTCCGGGTGTAATGCCACTCAGTGTGAAGTTGCCCGCCGAATCGCTGCGCACGATCAACTGCAGCGCACCGATTGACACCTCCGCGTTCGCGATGGGACGCTCGGTGGAGTCGGAGAGTACCGTGCCAATGAAGGTTGCGGGGGCTGCAGCGGGCGCGGACACGCCGGATCCCTGCGCCCGTACCGAGCAGGGCGAGCACACCCCCGTCCACGCGAGGATCGCGACCAGCGTCACGGGCACACGCAACAGGCGCCGATATCGGTGGGTCTGAATCTGCCCCTGCGTCTGCGTCATCCGCGTGGCCCCCATCGCGACCAGATCACCAGCGTTCCGCACGGCGCGTTGCCCGCACGATTGAACTGCACGGGCCGCTGCGAGACGGTGTAAAACTCCGCTGCGGCAATCGTCGATGGATCGACCTGATCGATATCGAACATCTCCTGGCCGAGTCCCGGGTTCCGAACCTGGTCATCGATGATGATCTGCACGGGACACGGACGTGGGTCCATGCTGATCGATCCGCGTGTCGCCACCAGTATGCGCGCACCCTGACGCGAAAGCGTGCGCACGCCCGGCAACTTGCCGATCAGAACCTCGGACAGTTTGCGTCCCTCACTCTTCTCGAATGCCTCCTGCGTGAGAAAACGCCCAAAGCCCATCTTGCGCCGTTCGTCGAACTCGGCGATGCGCGGATTGTTGCCGCTGGCCGATGCGGCAACCACATCCACACGCGCCAACGACTGCGCAGACGCCGATCCGGCAGCGGCCGGACGCAACACGATATCCGCGTCCACCCGCTCGCCGGCCGCAAACGTCATCTCGGTGGAGAGCGCCTCATAACCGACCGCGCGAAACACCACCATATGACGTCCGGGCGCGATGCCGGAGAGCACAAAGGCGCCGGTGGAATCACTGCGCGTGCGCAGCTCGAGCGCGGCCACGATCACCTCGGCGTTGGCGATGGGGCGTTCGCTCGAATCGGCCAGAACCGTCCCAGCCAGACTGGACGTCGCGACGGCCCGCGACTGCCCCAGCGCGGGTGCGGCATACAACGCCACCAGCACGGCGGAGCCAAGGAGCAGTCGCACGTACGTAGGAGGAGGAGTGTGAAACGTCGCCACGCATCCAGCGACGTGACCGGGTATCGGTCAACTCCGTGACATTGCAGCACGCGTTAGAATTCGGCAATGCAGTTTCGAGCCATTCGCCACACCGTGGAGCCATCCATGGTGCGCGTCGC
>JAGNMU010000197.1 GCA_017991005.1 Gemmatimonadaceae bacterium
CGGCATGTTTCGTCCGGCGAAAGCCAAGCTCGACGCCATCACCGTCGAGTATGGACTGTACCAGGGCAAGTTCTGGTTGCCGCGCGCCAACAGTGCGACGGCGTCGGCGCAGGTGGGTCCGATGCGTGTACCATTCCGCATCGACGAGAAATTCACGTATGAAGACGTGAACGGTGATTTCACACTCGCGGCGGTGCCGGCCGCGCGCACCGCGGCCCAGCGTGATTCGGCCGCGCGCGAAGACGCCGTCGCCGACTCGGCGGCCCGCGCCGCCGCACGGGCCGCCGCGCAGGACGAAGCGCGTTCGGGCAGTGTGCGCGTGAGCGTGGGCGGCGGGAGCGGTACGGTGCGCACTGACAGCGCCAGCAAAGCCCGTCGCGATTCGGTCCGGTTGGCGCAGATGCCCGCCATCAAGCGCCGACAGTGTGCCACCGATTCCGTGTGGACGCGCGTGGAATCGCGCTACGAAGGCGCACTGCGCGTGGCGTACTCCATTCCCTGCGACGAAACCAAACTCTCCAGCTCTCCCGCGCTGCCGCCGGCGTACGCGTCAGACGAAGAGCTGTTCGATACCAAGAGCCGCGATGAGTTGATGGCGTCGCTCGATCTGTCGCTGCAACCAGCCTTCGCGCCGCAACGCCCCACCATTCGCACCGGAAGCGATCTGATTCGCTACAACCGCGTGGAGGGGCTCTCCGTGGGTGTGCTGGCCCGCCAGACACTCGGCGCGGGATACACGCTGTCCGCCTTGGGACGCATCGGTCACGCCGACTGGCACGCCAACGGCGAATTGTCATTGGCGCGCACGAACGGGCTCCGCACGGTGACCGGTACCGTGTACCACCGACTGGCTGCCGCCAATCCGGAATGGGGCGGTGCGCTGACGTTCGGCGCGTCGCTGCCGGCGTTCCTCTACGCCCGCGACGAAGGCTTCTACTACCGCACCATGGGCGTGGAATTGGGTGAAAAGCGCGAACAGCGGCGCGGGTCGCTCGAGTATCGCCTCTTCGTCGAGCGTGAGTGGCGCGCCGGTGATACGAATGTCGTGAACACCTTCTCGCTCGCGCGCGCGTTCAGCGACCGACGCTTCCGTCAGAACATTCTGTCCGAACCGTCTTCGGTGACGGGTGTGGCCGGTGCGTGGCTTCGCGCGTTCGGCAACAACCCGAAGGGTTTCCAGCTCATCACCGGCACGCGCATGGAAGGCGGCACCGGCACGTTCGAGTACGCCCGCGGTTCCTTTGAAGGCACGGTGACGCGACCGATCGGCCGATTCGCCACCGCACTCACCGGCAGCATCGGCAGCTCGGTCGGCGATGTCCCGCTGCAGCGCCTGTGGTACATGGGGGGGCTGCGCACCGTGCGCGGTCAGGTGGCCGGCACCCAGTCTGGTGACGCCTTCTGGTTGACACGCGCCGAGATGGGCACACGCAGCGGCGCCGTGCGCATCGTGGGCTTTTATGACATGGGCTGGGCCGACAGCCGCAAACGGTTCGGCAAGCTGCAACCGCAGCGCGGCGCGGGGTTTGGCGTAGGGTTCCTGGACGGGTTCTTCCGCATCGACGTGGCGCGCGGGCTCAACTACAACCGCCGGTGGCGCACCGACCTGTATCTCGAAGCGCCGCTGTAACCTGGACAGGGGTCTGCGTGGTGTAACAACACCCCGCTTCGACCCCTCGGCAAACTACGAACGGCGAACCGCGAACTGCTTTGTCGCAGAGACGCAGAGGCGCAGAGGCGTGCTGTCGGCGGGCGCGGAGACATTTCCCAACAGCTTTCTTGTGGGAACAGCAACAGCGTGTCCGACACGAGCCTCTGCGCCCCCTGCGTCTCCGCGATTCCCTTGTTGCGGTTGCTGTCGCCGCTCCTCAAAGTGCCTCGGCGAGCTTCGCGTTCAGACGTGTAGCTCAATCCCCTCGGGTGCTCCCGGGCGAGCGAACGGCGAACGGCTTTGTCGCAGAGACGCAGAGGCGCAGAGGCGTGCTGTCGGCGGGTGCGGAGACATTTCCCAACAGCTTTCTTGTGGGAACAGCAACAGCGTGTCCGACACGAGCCTCTGCGCCCCCTGCGTCTCCGCGATTCCCTTGTTGCGGTTGCTGTCGCCGCTCCTCAAAGTGCCTCGACGAGCTTCGCGTTCAGACGTGTAGCTCGCTCCCCTCGGGGGCTCCCTCACGAGCGAACCGCGAACGGCATTGTCGCAGAGGCGCCGGGGACGCAGAGGCGAGCTATCGGGGCGTAGCCACTTCCCCGTTTGAATACGGCGATCACTCCATGACGGTCGCGCGAGCGGCCGCGGCAGTGCTCAACGTGGGTGCACTGGTCAGCATCCGCTGCAACCGCTCGATCCAGTGCGCGCGAATGCGCGCGACGGGTTCGCTGGCGCCACGAGGTTTCACCTTGCGCCACCGCAGGCGCGAGGACTCCCAGGATTCGAGCATCAGGCGCGCGCGCGGACTCGCCGTGCGCTCCACATGTGTGCGCAACAGCAACAACAGGAGCGCGTCGTCCTCTTCGTCCGGTTCACTGAGCAGCACCAGATCGTGATTCACGCGACTGGTGAAGCTGTCGGTCTCGTCAAACACATACGCAACGCCGTTGGACATGCCCGCGCCGAAATTGCGGCCGGCGCGTCCAAGCACGGCCACCACTCCACCGGTCATGTATTCGCAGGCGTGGTTGCCAACACCTTCGACGACCGCGCATGCGCCCGAGTTGCGCACCGCAAATCGATCGCCCGCCTGACCCGCGGCGCACAACAATCCGTCGGTCGCACCGTATAGCACCGTGTTGCCAACGATCATGTTCAAATGCGCGGCGCCCAGATAGCGCGCATCGTGGAACGGCCGAATGCTGATCTCGCCGCCGTTCAGGCCCTTGCCCACGTAGTCGTTGGCTTCCCCTTCGAGCGTCATCGTCATGCCTCGCACGGCGAAGGCGCCAAAACTCTGCCCCGCACTGCCGGTGAAATGCAGCGTCATCGCACCATCGCGCAGTCCTTCGGCGCCGAAACGTTTGGCGATGGCGCCGGCCACACGGGCGCCGACGGTCAGGTGGTGGTTCCGTATGGCGTACCGGCCCGTGAACGGCGCGCCGCTGTCGAGTGTGGTGGTGGCGTCGGCCAGCACCTGTGCGTCGAGCGATACCAGGCCATGCCGTTCATTGCGCGCCTGCATGCGGCGGCGAGGGCCGGCGATCGCGGGCGCCGAGAGCACCATCGACAAATCGAGCATCGCCGATCGTGGCACTTCCGGACGTTCGGCGCGCTGCAAGCGCTCCACCTGCCCGATGATCTCGTCCATGGAACGTGCACCCATCTCGGCCAGCAGGGCGCGTACATCGTTGGCCATGCGGGTGAAGAAGGCGATGACCTGCTCGGGTGTGCCGCGGAACTTGGCACGCAAATCTTCACGCTGCGTCGCGATACCGGTCGGGCAACTGTTCAAGTGACACTGTCGCGCCATGTCACAGCCCATCGCCACCAACGGTCCGGTGCCAAAGCCATACGACTCGGCGCCAAGCAACGCCGCAATGACCACATCACGAGCCGTCTTGAGCCCGCCGTCCACGCGCACTTCCACGCGGTGACGCAGCCCGTTGGCCACGAGTGTCTGCTGCGCTTCGGCAAGACCAAGCTCCCACGGCGCACCGGCATGTTTGATGCTGGACAGTGGTGACGCACCCGTGCCACCGGAGTGGCCGGCAATCAGCACATAGTCGGCAAATGCTTTCGCGACGCCGGCAGCGACGGTGCCCACACCGGAGGACGCCACCAGTTTGACGCCGACCCGTGCACGCGGATTGACGGTCTTGAGATCGTGCACCAACTGCGCCAGATCTTCGATCGAGTAGATGTCGTGATGCGGCGGCGGCGAGATGAGCTGCACGCCCGGTGTCGCGTGACGCAGTCGGGCAATCAGATCCGTGACCTTGTGCGCCGGCAGTTGCCCGCCTTCGCCAGGTTTGGCGCCCTGGACGATTTTGATCTCGAGCTCTTCGGCGCGGACCAGATACTCCGTGGTCACGCCAAACCGTGCCGACGCCACCTGCTTGACGCGGCTGTCACTGCGCGCGTCGGCCGGCTGGCGGTAGGACAGGGGATCCTCGCCCCCTTCGCCCGAGTTGGATCGCGCGTTCATCCGATTCATCGCGATCGATATAGTCTCGTGTGCCTCGGGTGAGAGAGAACCCAGGGACATCGCGGACGACACAAAGCGGCTGCGAATGGACTCCATCGGCTCGACGAGTTCGATCGCGATCGGCGTACCGACGCGAATGCCCAGCAGATCGCGCACCGTGGACGGGGCGCCGCCATTGGCGCGATCGTTGAAGGTGCGCCACGCATCCTCGGGCGACGTGCCGGCACGCGAGGCGCGGGCGCTGCCAACGGACTGCTGCAACGCGAGCACCGTCGTGGGTGCCCAGCCGTGCGGCTCGCCGTCTTTGCGGAAGCGCATGCGGCCGGCGTCAACGAGCGACGCACTGGCGGCGGCATCGACGCCAAACGCGCGGCGATGCCGCACCAGCACGTCTTCGAACAGTTCGCGAAACGACAAACCGCCCAGCGGCGACACCGTGCCGGCAAAGCAGCGATCGACGACCTCACCGTCAAGACCGATCGCATCGAACATCTGCGCGCCGCAATAGGACGACAGCGTGGAGATGCCCATCTTCGCCAGTACCTTCAGCAGTCCCTTTTCAACCGCCGTCCGATAGCGTGACTGCGCCTGCGCGGGGCCAGGTCGGTCGACCTCCACATCGGTGCGCCCGTGCGCTTCAGTGAAGAGCGTGGCGACCGTTTCAAACGCGAGCCAGGGATGCACGGCTTCTGCGCCATAACCCACCAGCGCCGCAATGTCGTGCTGCTCGATGGCGTCGCCCGCTTCGACCACCAACCCCACGCCGGCTCGCAGTCCGGCGCGCACCAGGTGTTGCCGCACGGCGCCGAGCGCCAGCAAGGCCGGGATCGGCGCACGCTCCGCATTCACCTTGCGGTCGCTCAGAATCAGCAGGCGTGCGCCCTTACGCGCCGCGATCTCGGCGCGGCGGCACAACGTGTCGAGTGACGCTTCGAGCGCCTCGGGTCGTGAGTGAATTTTGCAGGTGGCATCGAGCGTGACGGAGGCGAAGCCCGGAAAGGCGCGCAACGCGGCCATCTCGTCGGGCAGCAGCACCGGATGCTCGATGCGCAACATGCGCGCGTACGCCGGGCGCTCCACGAGCGGTGATCCGCGACGCCCCAGATGCATGCGCAGTGACATCACCATGGACTCGCGGAGTGAGTCCATCGGCGGATTGGTCACCTGCGCGAATCGCTGCCGGAAAAACGCGTAGAGTGTGGGCGCGGTCGGCGACAACACGGCGAGTGGCGCGTCATCGCCCATGCTCCACACCACTTCGGCAGCCGTTGTCGCCATCGGCTCGAGCTGCAGGCGCAGGTCCTCGTGCGTATAGCCGAAGGCGTGCTGCAGCGGGCGCAGCGTGTCGCTCGATCGCACCAACGGCTCGGTGCCATCGCTGGTGGGCAACGTCGACATGTACTGCGAAATCCAGCGCGCGTACGGACGCCGCGTGGCCACCTCGCGCTTGGCGGCCATGTTGCGGACAATGCGCCGGCCGGCCGTATCAACGACGAACACACCGCCGGGGCCCAGTTTTCCGGTCTCGACCACGTCGCGCGGATCGAAGTCGACGATCCCTACTTCGGATCCCGCGACCACCATGCCGTCGGCGCGGATCTTGTAGCGGCACGGGCGCAACCCGTTGCGATCCAGCGACACGGCCACTTGCACGCCGTCGCTGTAGGCGAGTGCGGCGGGGCCGTCCCACGGCTCGATCACACACTGGTGGTATTCATGAAACGCTTTCACCGCCGGATCCACGTCGGGATACTTCTCCCAGGCTTGGGGCACCAGCATCATGGCCGCGTGCACGGGTGAACGACCGGCGCGCACCAGCAGTTCGAGGGCATTGTCGAGACTGGCCGAGTCGCTCCCCTGCGGGCGGATCGGATCGCGCAGTCGGTCGGCACGCGCACCAAACTTGGGCGCGTCGAGCAGCGAGCCACGCATCGCCATGCCGTTCCGGTTGCCCCAGAGCGTATTGATTTCACCGTTGTGCGCCAGCGCACGAAATGGCTGCGCCAGTTCCCAGCGTGGCATGGTGTTGGTGGCGTACCGCTCATGAAAGATGGCGATCGCCGACTCAAAGGACGGATCCCGCAAATCCGGAAAAAATTCGCCCAGCTGTCCACCTGTGAGCAGCCCCTTGTAGACGAGGGTCCGGCACGAGAGTGAGCACAGATACAGCGAGAGTTCACGCGCCAACGCGCGATGTTCGATTTCGCGGCGGGTGAGGTAGAGCTGACGCTCCCAGTCGTCGTCGTCCGCCCCGTCAGGTCGGCCAATCAGCACTTGGCGGATCATCGGCATCGCTGCCCGGGCCGACGGGCCCAGCACGTCTGGTCGCACCGGCACGTCGCGCCAACCCAGCAGCGGCAGGCCGTCTTCCGCCAGCACGGCCTCGATCAGCGCCACCGACGCCGCGTTGGCCGACGACTCGACCGGCAGGAAACACATGCCGATGGCCAACGTGGCATCCGCGCTCAGGTGCAGCCCCATGCGCGAGGCCGCGAGAATGAAAAAGCGCCGCGGAATCTGCGTCAGCAGTCCAGCGCCATCGGCCGAGCTGTCGGTGGCCGACGCGCCGCGATGGGCCAGCCGCGCCGATGCGGCCAGTGCCAGCTGGACCACTTCGTGGGTGCGTTCGCCACTCTGGCGCGCGATGAATCCCACCCCGCACGCATCGCGTGGCGCGTAGGGTGAGCCGGTCTCCGTGTCGTCAAATGACCCACGCGGGTCGTGCGCCGATGCCATGATCCGTCCTGTCGTTGGATTGGATAAACATGCATTGGCATCGCATAAGTTTCCATTCATTCCGCATCCGCTGGTGCCCGTCGTCGTGGTCGGCGCGCGCGCAATCGGTTGCGAAGGGCGGTCGTCCGGAACGCGCGTGGCGGAATGGTGCTATGATTCACATGACTGCGTCCCGTGTCGGTCAGTTGGTTCACGCGTATCCGCCCGTCGTGCATGGCCACTGACAGCCCTCGTTCGGAACAGGCGAACGCCGACGTTCTGCTCTGGCAGACGGGATACCGCGTCGCGCTCGCCCTGCTGGCGGCCGTCATGGCCGTCGCCCTGCGATCAGCGGGTTTTCTGTCGTTGGCGCCGGTGGCGGCGGCAACGGTCGGTCCGTCGGCGGCAGACTGGCTCCTCGGTCTGGTCAGTGTGACGTACGTCGCGCTGGTGCTCGCCATCCGGGCACGTGTGCGCGTGACGCACCGCGCGGGGCGCACGATGTCCACCCTCATGGTGGTGGCCGATCTCGCCGTGGTGTTCTGGCTGGTGTTTCTTCTGGCCGATCCGCGCGACTATCATCGGGCGCTGTTGATCGCGCTCTTCTCCCTGCAGCTCACGCACGTCTACTTTGGGCGCGCACCGGCGTTGCTGATGCTGCTGGCCATTGCCACGAGCTATCTGCTGCTCGTGGACATCGCCATCCGGCATCAGGGCGATGTCACATGGGGTGAAGCGTGGATCACCCTGCTGATCTTCGGCGTCGGC
>JAGNMU010000198.1 GCA_017991005.1 Gemmatimonadaceae bacterium
CAGCGCGGCTCCGGCGGCAAATTGCGACGCATCGGCCAGTGAACCCGGTGACGCCAGCAGCTTCGGGTAGACCAGCGCGAAGATGACCCCCTGCACCAGCATCGAGGAGAACCCGAGCGGGATGATCGGCTGCTCACGGTAGATATTGAGCCGTCGATAGTGGCCGTGGAACCACTTGAGGTGCCAAAAGAAGCCGAGCAGGAAGGTGGGAACCAGGTACGCCAAGAGGTGGAGCGCGAACTGTGTCATGGGAACTCCCGTGAGCGCCGCGAAACTGGTAGCTTGCTAATTGCAAGCAATGTTCCGTCTTCGCTTGCAAAAAGCAAGCAAAATCAGGAGATCATGAAGAACGACAGCCGGCGGTCGGGGTGCCCGATCGCGATTTCTCTGGACCTGTTCGGTGACCGCTGGACGCTGCTCATCGTGCGCGACCTGCTGTTCAAGCACCTGCGGACGTACACGCAGTTCGCGGCGGCCGGAGAGGGGATCGCGTCGAATGTGCTGTCCGAGCGACTCGAGCGGCTCCAGGCCGGCGGCATCATCGAACAGCGTCCCGACGCGGACGATGGACGGCGGGTTGTGTATCGCCTGACCGAGAAGGGTCTGGACCTCGCGCCGGTGTTGATCGAGATCGTGCTCTGGGCGGCGCGCCACGAAACAACGGACGCCCCGCCAGAAGAGGTGCACGCGATGCGGACCAACCGAGAGGCGGTGCTGGCGCGGCTGCGCAGTGAGTGGGAGCGGGAGCGAAATCACGGCCATCGCAACGACGACGCATCGCTGTCCTGACTTCAGGCCAGCACTCCACCAAAGTTCGGGCGAGGCCCGCGTCTAGTTGACCGTCGCGAACTCCATCTCCAATCGAATTCGCCGCGTCGATGTGAGCGAACTCTGTTTGGAGAACTCCCTCGAGACTGTGCCGGTGGCGGTCGACACCACCGCGGCGTTCAACGTCAGCAGCTTTCGCTCGGCGGTGGATACCAGCAGACTCTCCGGCAGCACCCATCGGTCGCTGCGCCGTCGGAATCGGCCGGGGCCGATGGTCCGACGCGGCGCATCGGGATCGTTCTCGCCGCTCCCCTCAACAACCACGTTGCCCTCGGCTTCCTTGCGCATCTCCGTGCGCCCCAGGCGCACCTCGGCGGAGTCGGTGAGATCGCGCCACGCGAGAGCCACCTCACCCGATGCGGGTGGCTTGGGACCAAAGTCGAACTGACTGACCGACATCGCGGACGGCGCACGCACGGAACCGATCTCGTGGCGCGTGCTGTCGGGGAGAATCAGCACAAAGTGCAGCTCGCTGCCGGGCGCGAGCTCCACTTGATCGTTATCGTCGAGCGTGTAGTACGGATGGCGATCGTAGTAGTTGCCCTGACTCACGCGAAATCGCAGTGGGACGCCGTTCATTTCGATGCGCACGTCGTCGCGTTCGACATCGGCACCCTTCGCGTTGGTCAGCACGGCCCGGACACTCCGTCGAGCGAACGTGGGCGTGGTGAGATGCTCGATCTCGATATTCACGCGCATCTCTCTCGTCGTGGGCGGCAAGTCTTTCGTGCTGGTGGCACAGCCGAGCATGGAAAGCAGTGACATGGCGATAAGCGACCTGGCGATAAGCGATCGGGCGAGTGCGAGACGGGGGAGAAGAGAGCGGCGCATGTTACGGGCGAAAGAATGGGAAGAGCGTCTTCCACCGGCGACGCGGATCGGACACTTGCATAGCGAGCGACGAGATCGCGCCCCCCGACTTCTCGCCGTGCGCGGGCCCGACAAGATCTTGCAGGAACGCGTCGCGCGTCGGCCACGTCTGCACAAAGCGCTCGAGATCGGTGGTGAATCGCGCGCCCGGTGGCAACTTGGGCACCAATGCCGCGAGTTTGTCGCGATGCGCGGCGAATTTCGCTGCTGTCGATTCGGCAAGTGCGCGCGCTTTGTCCGGTGTGATGCGACGCGCGAGTCGACGAACGCTGAACTCGTGGTGCCACTCGCTCATGTCCCAGAGCAGTGCGCTGGCTTTCTTCATCGCGACTTCGTTGTTCAGGGCGAGACCGTTGTCGGCGCGTGCGCCGCGCACCACCAGCAGTGAGAGGGCGAGGACCACGCCCCCAATCCGTATCGATGAGCGCATGCGGTCTCCGTTCACGACCCACGCGTCGCACGCGCACGCGACGCACGACGGCAGGTCGACGCGAGATCAGTACCGTCCGCAGCGGTCAGTCCCGTGAGCACCTCACACGGCACCGGTGATTTGTTGAAGAACGACGGATCCCAGTACGGAGGCTCCGGCGCGCACACCGCGAGTTGTCGCACGCGCCACGTGCCTTGCACGCGCTGGAGCGCGGCCCACAGACGTTTGTCGAGCTCCGGCTCACACTCCGATGCGCGCGTCCAGTCGAGCGCACCGCCTTTGGAATCGACCAGTTCGCCTTCGAGCACGGCCCAGTCGCCTGCCAGATTGAGTCGGGCGACCACGATACGCACGGCCTGACGCGTTCGTGCGGCCGCAGGTGTACGCACGGCGTCGAGAATGGCCAGGCGTTCGCCGCCGGTCGGCATGCGCTGCGCGGCAACGGGTGATGCGCTCAGGACGCCAAGCACACTAACCAACACCGTCAGGTGCGTCAGACGCATGTGCGTGAACAAGGAGCGGGGAGATCTCACGCGATGAGAATGCGACGAGGTTCCCCAATCGGCAACGGTGTACCCGTGGAAGGCTCCCGCCCGCGAGCCTCGCGGTGCGCGCGAACGCATCGTACGTTCGACACACCCGCCAGCACGTCGCTTGATCACCTTCCGCGAGATCTCGCGTATGCCCCTGTCGATTCCGCCCCGGCTTCGCGTCGCGCTGCTCCCGGCTGTCTGCGTTCTCGCCGTCTGGGCCGGCCCGGCCCTGACGGCGCAACCGTCGGCGAGCCAGCCATCAGCGCCGCAGACGATCACCGAGCTCGAGGCGCGCATTCGTCACGTGCTCGATTCCGCAAAGGTGCCGGGCATGGGACTCGCGATCGTGCGCCACGATTCCATTGTCTACACGGGTGGATTCGGGAAGGCCCGACTCGCGCCACCACTCGCCGCCACCGACAGCACGCTCTTCCGCATCGGGTCGACGTCCAAGGCGTTCGTCGCACTGACCGTGATGGCGCTTGTACGCGAAGGGAAGCTCTCGCTCGACGACAAACTCTCGGACCGCCTGCCGGGGTTCTACTACCGCAATCGATGGGAGGCGACGGACCCCATTCTGGTCAAGCACTTGCTCGAACACACGAGCGGCTTCGACGACAACTCGCTCATGGGCTACGCGACCAACAAGCCCGAGCTCACGCTCGAACAAGGATTACAAATCGACTCGGCGACGCACGTCTCACGCTGGCGTCCGGGGACACACGTGTCCTACTGCAACACGGGGCCCGCGATTGTGGCGCTCATGGTCGAACGCATTGAAGGCAAATCGTTCGAGCAGGTGGTACAGGAGCGGTGGTTTGATCCCATCGGGATGCGCACGGCCACGTACATGCGCCCCGACACAACCAAGTTCTCCGTCGCATCGCTTTACGCCGGCAACCCGCCGGCGGTGCAACCATATTGGCACGTGTTCATTCGGCCAGCGGGATCGATCAACGCCAACGCACACGACATGGGCGCGTATGTGCGCTTCCTGGTGGGTCGAGGCACGGTGAATGGCGTGGAACTGCTACCGGTGTCGTCGCTCGAACGCATGGAGCACAGTCAAACGTCGAGCGCCGCGCGTGCAGGGCTCACGCCCGGTTACGGTTTGCACCTGTGGCGTGCGGCCGACTCCACGGGCTTCACATGGACGCAGCACAACGGCGGCGTGAACGGTGGGCTTTCGGACATGAGCTATCTGCCCGAACACGGCGTCGGGTACGCGTTCCAGATCAACAACGGTGACGGCGAGGCGTTGCGACAGCTCACCCGGGCGGTCCGCGCGTTCGTCACGCGTGGACTCACACCTTCGCTGCCCGAGCTACCCGTGGCGCCGCTCGCGGCGACGACGCGCGCCGACTTCGCGGGATGGTATCGTCCGCTCAATCCGCGCGTCGAGCATTTGGGTGGCGTGGAGACGATCATCAACGTCGCGCACGTCACCTTCTCCGATTCAGGCATGGTGGTCGCGCCGCTGTTGGGCAAGGCGCGCCGCTTCGTTGCGGTCGACAGCGTGCGCTTTCGCCGACCGGGCGAGCGCGAGGCCACACTGGCGTTCGTGCGCGACGATGCGAACAACCGCGCACACGGCATTGAGGACGTCGCGGGCGGACTCGCGAACTCGTTTGGCCAGATCAGTGCACTACGCGCGCTCGGCGGCGTCGCGATTGCGGCGGTCGGGCTCGGTGGCCTAGTGCTGGCGCTTATCGCGATGGTGTGGGGGGTGCTGCGGCGAGTCCTCGCGAAGGTGCGCAAACAACCATTCGCGGCGGCGCCGATGCGCCGCGCGTGGCGCGGTCTGGCACTGCTTGGCGTCATGGCCGGCGGGTGGGTGGTGCTCATTTCGAGTGCCGCGGCCGATCTACTGACGATTGGCAACTTCAACGCCACCACGGCCACCAGTTGGGCGCTTGGCTACGCGTTCGTGTTGGGTGCCGCGCTGGTACTGCTCATAGGTTGGCGCGGCGAGCCCTCTACGGGCGCATGGAGCGCGCTGTCACGTTGGACAGCGCGCTCCGTGTTGTTATGCACGGTGATCAGTGCAGGCTACCTGCTGTCGACCGGCGTGATTGGCTGGAGGACGTGGGCAGCGTAGCGCTACGCTACGTCCACTTGAGCGTGTCGTCGGCGATCGGCAGCGTGCGAATGCGTTTCCCCGTCGCGGCAAAGATCGCATTACACACGGCGGGCGCGGCGGGCGGCAGCGCTGGTTCACCAAGACCCGTTGGCGGCGCCGAGGACTTGATGAAGTGCACATCGATAGCCGGCGGCGCATGGTTCATGCGCAGCATCGCATACCTGTTGAAGTTCGTCTGCGCCGCCGCGCCACGTTCGATCGTGACTTTCTGAAACCATGCGGCGCTGATGCCATCAAGCATCGAACCCTGCACCTGCGCTTCGGCGCCACTCAGGTTCACGATGGTGCCGGCATCCACGGCAGCGGTGAGCTTCTTGATCTTGAGTTCGCCCGCCTGACTCACGGCGACATCAGCGACGATTGCCACATACGCGCTGTTCGCAAAACAGATCGCGAATCCCTGTCCCTCGCCACGCGGACGCTTTTGTCCCCAGTTCGCTTTCTCCGTGGCGAGCTTGAGGACGGCAGTCATCTTGCTGGCGTCAAACCGCGGTGATGCGGGCACCGTGGCCAGCATGTCGAGCGTAAACGCGAGTGGTTCCTTCCCCGCGGCGTGCGCGAGTTCGTCCATGAAACTCTGCGTGGCCCATACGTTGCCGTTGTCACCAGGCGCACGCCAATAGCCGGTGGGAATGCCGCCGCGCAGTTTGCTCGACCGCACCGTCGACCCTTGAATGGCGTTGAACGGGAAGCCCGCGGCGGCCATGTCACCAGGTCCACCCTGCATCTTCACAAACGCGTCGTGCAGCGCGACCACGCTGCCGTTGCTATCGAGTCCAGCCGAGAAGAAGTGCCAGCCGTTCGATCGATAGTTATCGTGTGCGAAATCCTGTTCGCGCGTCCACGTCAGTTTGATCGGCGTGCCAGCAAGCTTCTTGGCGATGGCGGCGGCTTCGATGGAAAACTCGTTGCTGCCGCGTCGGCCAAATCCACCACCCAGTCGCGTGATGTGCACCTTCACGTCTTTCGCCGTGAGGCCCAGCCCTTGAATCACCAGGCCCTGTCCCGCTGACGGAATCTGCGTGGGCGTCCACATCTCCATCACGCCGTCTTTGAACCACGCCGTGCAATTTTGCGGCTCGAGCGTGGCGTGCGCGAGAAACGGGTAGTGATACACCGCTTCGACGGCACGTGCGCCAGAGGGCAGCGATGCCGGTGCATTGGCCTTGGCCAGTGCGACGGCCTGCGTTGCCATGTCGACGCTGCTCTGCGACACCTGCGGGCCTTGGTTCCACTCCACCTTGAGCGCCTTCGTGGCGCTGAAGGCGTTCCATGTTGAATCGGCCACCACCGCCACACCCGAAGGCAGGCCCGCGATGCCACTCAGCACAAACGCGTCGCGCACGCCGGGCTTGGCTTTCACTTCCTCGAGGTTTGCACTCCCCACGGTACCACCGAACACGGGACACTTGGTGTATGTCGCGTAGAGCAACCCCGGCAGCTTGACATCGATGCCAAAGAGTGGCTCACCCTTGACGATCTTGCGATTGTCCACGCCCGCGATGCGGGTGCCGAGCAGTTTGAAGGTGCTCGGATCCTTGAGCGTCACGTTGGCGGGGGCCGGGAGCTGCGCAGCCTTGGTTGCGAGTGCGCCGTACGTGGCCTTTCGATTCGACGCTGCGTGCATCACCACACCATCGGCGGTGGTGCACTCGCTCGCGCTCACCTTCCACTCTTGCGCTGCGGCCTCGACCAGCACCGCACGGGCGGCTGCGCCGGCACGTCGCACTGCGACGTAGTTGGCCACTGTCGATCCGCTCCCGACGCTGAACTGCCGGCCATACGCAGGATTCAGATCACCCTGCACCACGGTGACCTGTTCCCATTTCACATCCAGCTCTTCGGCGATGATCATCGGCAACGATGTCTTGATGCCTTGTCCCATCTCCGAGTTGGGTGCGATGAGCGTGACGGTGCCGCTGGGTGCGATGCTGACAAACACGTTCGGTGCAAAGTCTGCGAGCGGCGCGAGCCCGGCGGATGGTGCCGCTTGGGCACCGGCGATAAACTCGGCGGCGTCGAATCCGCTTGCGACCAGCAACCCACCACCAGTAAGCGCACCAATCTTGATGAACTGACGCCGATCGATCTGTCGATCGTTCTTCGACGCGCCGGAGTTCGGGTCGTGTGTCATTCGCGCTTCCCGTTGGCTGGGGTGGCGGTCGCGGCCAACTCGGCGGCGCGCTTGATGCCGGCACGAATGCGCGTGTACGACGCGCAGCGACACAAATTTCTCGCCATCGCCGCGTCGATATCGGCGTCGGTGGGGTTCGGCTTGGATTTGAGCAACGCCGCCGCCGCCAGAATCTGCCCGCCCTGACAGTATCCACACTGCGGGACGTCGAGTTCACACCACGCGTCTTGCAGCGCGCGCGCCTGCGGGGTGTCGATGCCCTCAATTGTGGTGACCCTCGCCGCTCCAACGGTCGAGATCGGTGTGCGACAGGATCGCGTGGCCACGCCGTTGAGGTGCACCGTACACGCCCCGCACTGCGCGATGCCGCAGCCGAACTTGGCGCCGGTCAAGTCGAGCGAATCGCGCAGCACCCACAATAAGGGGGTGTCGGCTTCGACCTCGACGGTTTTGGGCGCGCCGTTCACGTTGAGTGTGTACTTGGCCATCGAATGCTCCGCGGGATCGTGACGAATGGTGCGCGTACTGCTCCTGAAAACTACTTCTTGACCGGCGGTCCGGCCGGATGCTTCTCACACACTGGTGGCTGCTCGGCGCTCCACGCCATCGACGC
>JAGNMU010000199.1 GCA_017991005.1 Gemmatimonadaceae bacterium
CGCCACTCCTTTCACCACACCCTTCGCCACACGCCGTGACCGCCAACGCCGCAGCGATAGCGTCACGACGCGCCTGCATCGCGGCACCGTCGAAAGAGCGTGAATTGGCGTCGGCGGTCACGGCGTGTGGCGAAGGGTGTGGTGAAAGGAGTGGCGTGGTCTCGCGTGTGGTCACGCGTCGCGTCGCGCAGCATCGACGGCGGCAGAAGCCGTCGATGCCGCATTGGACGTGGCATTGACCGTGGCATAGGCTGCTGAAGCGTACACCATGCGCATCACGCGTGTCACGTCCAGCACCACCACGGTGTGGCCCTGGCGCTGGAAATATCCGCGGGCGCCCGGTGGACAGTGTCGTGTTTCACCAGCATCGCCCTCACCGCGCTCCGCCGAAATAGGTTCGACGATCGCCGCGTCGATGGTCGCCACCTCAAACACGGCATCGACCGCCGCCGCAACCCAGCAGTCTTCCACCAGGAAGATGACAATGCGATTGGATAGCGCTGCCGACCCCGCGTCGCGCACGTCGTCTGCTTCCCCGCCGAGCACCGAATGCAGATGCACGAGTCGCACAGACTGTCCACCGTAGGTGATGGACTCGACGGGCGAAGAATCTGCGGTCTCACGTGCTGCGGTCCGTCGCAGCACGCGCTCGACGCGTTCCACCGCCACGGCGTATCGCTCGGTGCCCACACCAAAGAGCACGAACGTGGCCCGGTCAATCGTGGGTGTGGCCAGACGTGGCCGCGCCGACATGCCGGCCGTGGACCGAAACCGCGGGGCGGTCATGACACACCTCGCACGCCCGTCGGTCGCTCGGGCGACAACACCGGCCGAGCCGCCGCGGCGGCCACGGGCGCGCGCAGTGCCACCAGCTCGGTGATCGCCGCAGCGATCTCCTCGAGCGGCGCCACACGTTCGGCACCGGCGTGCAACAGTGCGGCGCGTGGCATACCGGGAATCACGGAGGTTGGTTCATCCTGCACGAGTCCGAGGCCGCCGGCGTGTCGCACGGCGAACAGTCCATCGGCACCGTCGCACCCCATGCCGGTCATGACAACGCCGATACAGCGGCGCCCGAACACCGCCGCGCCCGAGTGAAACAGGTGGTCCGCGGCCGGGCGCACTCCCCAGAGCGGTGCATCCGAGTTGAGCAGCAGCACCGTCACCCCAGCACGTAGACCAATGCGCAGGTGTTGCCCGCCCGGTGCGATGTAGACGTGTCCCGCCCGCAGCGGTTCCCCATCCGTCGCTTCGCGCACCGTCATGCGGGAGGACGCATCGAGGCGCCGTGCCAGGCTGGCGGTAAAACCTGGCGGCATGTGCTGTGCGATACAGATGGCGGTGTCCCTGAGTCGTGGGATCTTGGGAATCACACGCGCGAGCGCCGCTGGGCCGCCCGTGGACGCGGCAATGCAGACGAGTGTCGTGGCCGACGTCGGCTGGGCATCGTCCGCATTCCGTTCGGCGTGTCGAATCTCGGGCGGTGCGCTGGTCGCCGCGTGAACGACGCCGGTCACGCTCGCGGAAGCGCGTGCGGAAGCGCGTGCGGAAGCGCTTGAGGACGTGCTCGGCGCCGTTCCGTTGGTGGCGCTGGCGCGCGCCTGAGGACGGCGCAGCGTCTCGCGGTTCGAACAGGCCGCGGCGCGCAGCGCATCCAGTAGCTGCTCGCGCACCGCATCGAGATCGAGACTGATGGCGCCCGAGGGCTTCCGCACGAATTCGACGGCGCCGAGTTCCAGCGCGCGCAGGGTCGCTTCGACCCCGCCGTCCGCGCCGCCGGCGCTGAGCATGATCACGGGCCGTGGGTCGCGCGCCATGATCTCACGCAGCACAGCCAATCCATCCTGCCCGGGCATATCGATGTCGAGCGTCACGATGTCCGGTTGGAGCTCGAGCACCTGCGTCAACGCATGCATACCATCGCGCGCCGTACCGACGACATCGAACTCGCCGCTCTCGGCAATGACATCGCTGACGAGTCGCCGCATGAAGGCGCTGTCGTCGACGACGAGGACGCGGGCGCGGCGCGGCTCAGAGTCGGACATCACCCTGCGCCATCGACCGAACCAGCACATCACCGGCCGCGATATCGAAATACACCGAACGGCCATGCGCACCACCGACATCCTGCGCCACGATGGGAATCTCGTGCGCAGCGCAGGCGGCATGCGCGGCCGCCACATTCCGCGCGCCCAACGAAAGCGATCCGGGCGCCAGCAACGGTGTGAACATGCTAGCGCCGCCCACCAGACGCGCCTGGATCTCTCCGCGGGCACCGAGCTCCCGCATCCGCCGCATCATCGCCGGGATAGCCGTCGCCGCGTACTTGCCGGGCACATCCTGCCCCGCCGACAGATTCACGTTGGGGAGCAGCACGTGCGCCAGTGCGCCGATGTGCGATGTTGGCGCGTGCAGCACGATGCCGACGCACGATCCGAGACCGATCGTCACGAGTGTCACGCCGCTGCCGCCGACGGCCAGGTCTGCGATTCTCACCGTGATCTGCGTCATGCCCGCCGAGGAGGTCTCGCGCTATGTGCGCACGTCATCCCGCGGTCCCGACGAGGGCGTCATCGCCCACGACGTCGGGTGACACATCCGCATCGGCGCGGCGCAGCGCATCGAGATTGGCGCGCACGATGCGATTGCCGGGATCGATGGCAAGCGCCCGCTCCCATGACCCACGTGCCTCGTCGAGCGCGCCGCGACGGTAGTGAATGTTGCCAAGCTTCAGGTGCACATCGGCGCCGTGATCTGGTGCCAGTCGCACCACGCGCGTGAAAGACTCCAGCGCCTCGTCGTAGCGCTGAGCGCGATAGAGATAGTCGCCGAGATTCTTGTGGAGGTGCGGTTGGTTGGCATCCTCGAGCAACGCATGTTCGAGCGTACGCGCCGCATGCTCGTAACTCCCGCGGCGCTCATGGATCACCGCGAGATTGTTGTGCAGCGTGACGGCGTGCGGATGTACCGAGAGCCCTTCCTCCAGCACCACGATGGCCCGGCCGCTGTCGCCGGCGAGCGCAGCGGCGAGACCGGCCGCGTGATACCACGCGGCACTCGGCTGGCGTGAGCCCCACGCGGCACGCGCGGCTGACAACCGTTCGTCCGCAGACGTCAGGTCGCCCCGCTGGAGTGCAATCATGGCCTCGGAGAGCGCAGTCCGCGGGTCGAGTGTGGCCGTGCGCTGCTTCGCTTCTGCCAACGCTGCCACCGCCTGCTCTGCGGCACCAAGGCGTTCATACGCGTACGCCAGATCATGCCACACCGCGGCCGGCGCGGCGGCATCGTCAGCGGCCTGTCGCAGCGTCTCGGCCGCCTCTGACCACTGGCCACGCCGCAGATGCACGAGCCCCAGATAAAAGCGGGCCGCGCCATCTGCGTCTCGCAGTTCCAGCACGCGACGAAACTCGCGCTCGGCTTCATCGAGCAGTCCAGTGCGGTAGAACGCCACCCCAAGGTTGCGATGCTCCGCCACGCGGCTTTCCGGCGGCGGCTGTCGACGCGCGGCACTCCGCCCCACGCGCTGCGCAAAGCCTGCCGTGATCAGTCCGTAGATGGCGCGACCGACTTCAAACTCGTCGATGCCCGAACGTTCGACCATCGTGCTGACGTCGATCGACCCATCGAGCAGCGGCACAAGGCGCTCCTGCATGGGACTCAACGTCGCCGAACTTTGCGCGAGTCGTTTGGTGTCGAGCTCGAAGATCAGATCGAGACTCGGAATCTTCTTCTCGATGAGCGTCCATTCGTCGACGCGCCGCGCGCCCTCCAGCAGCAGCGAGTCGGCGCTGATCGACAGCAGCGGTTCGCCATCGGGGGCCTGCGTTTCCGGCTCGAACGTGAAGGTGCCCGTATTCCACGAGAACAAGTGATAGACCGCTTCGTCGACCAGCGCGCGGTAGTGCGACAGCAGCACTTCGCGGTCGACGGCACCCTGACCGATGAGGGAGGCGGCCAGCTCGCGATCATCCTGCGGCGCGGTGGCCCCCGCCACACGCACCAGCACATCCGGTGTCAGCGCGCCGCTGCGCACCAAGCGATCACCCAACTGGTCGCGGCGATTGACGAGGCCCGCAAACACGATGCGGCCCGACACAAAATGCACGGAGCCAAAGCTGCCTTCACGTGCGATGCTCAGGCATCCGGTCTTCTGTCCGAGCGCCAACAATTGCAGCACGTCGGCCAGACTCGCTTCCGAGAGACTCCCGCGGATCGCCATCAGCGGTACTCCTCGATCAGCCGACCGGCAAGTTCGGGCCAATCCCAGAGAATCTTCTCGCGATCGAGGTAGAAGTCGTCGATCACGCCCGCCGTCAGCGCTCCCATCGGAAACGCCGTCGGCGTCTGTCGCAGTATGCCGAGCTCGCGCTGCACCAGATCGAGCGTGAGTGGGCGATCCGACAGTTCGGCCGCCGCGAGCAGGCGCGTCATCAGTCCGACGAGCTCGCGCGCGCTGCCGACATCGCGGTCGGCAATGGTTGAGACAATCTGTTGCGTGGGTTCCTGGCCGGCTTCCAGCAGCCAGCGATGGACCAATCGCTCGCGAAGTGCCCGATCGGGCGGCTGCAGTGCGGCTACCAGTCCGCCTTCGAAGCGGGAACGCAGTCGATCAGCCAGACCGCTGATCTCACGCGGCGCCCGATCGCTGGTGAGCACGATCTGACCACCGCGATCGTACACATGATTGAAGAGGTGAAAGAGCTCGTCCTGCGTGCGTTCCTTGTCGGCGAGATGGTGCACGTCATCGAGAATGAAGACATCCGCCGCGCGATAGCGTGAGCGCCAGCGTTCCACGCCGCCCTCCTGCATCGCGGCCACGAGTTCCTCGACAAACGTCGCGGCGGTCAGGCACGCGACGGCCTTGCGCGGCCATGCCGCACGCACGGCATTGCCCAGCGCGTGCGCCAGATGGGTCTTGCCCACGCCGCTGGGACCGTGCAGGTAGAGTGGGTTGTAGCGTTGCCCCGGATGCTCGAGCACCGCGTCGAACGCCTTGAGTGCAAACTGATTGGCCGAACCGCTCTCGAGCGCCGAGCGTGTCAGCGTCGGCTGCGGTTGCGGCAACGGCAGGGCCGAGGCGATAGCGCGATCAAGCAGCGTCTGCGCTTCCGCGATCGACTCCGGATTGCGGAACGACGGGTGTCCACGCAGTGAAGGATCGACCGCCAGCGCCTGCACCTCGAGATTGCGCAAATGTTCGACCGCGGCCGCATACGTGGCGAGCAGACCGTTCACATCCGGCGCGGTTGGCCATTGCATGGCCCGCTCGAGCACCGCCGTGACGTAGCCTTCGTTGCGCCAGAAGGTGCACGCTTCGCCGAGATGCACGCGCCAAGGCTCGACGCGCGTCTCCACTTCGTGCAGCACGTCCGCCAGGAATCCTTCGTACTCGGTACCGGTATCCGACGGCTGCGTCGCATGGACGTCCACGACCGACGCGCCCTCACCCAGCACGGCGCGCACATCGTGCGGGGCAATCGCCGCACCATCAAGGTGCTGAAACGCCGACAAGCGGTTGAGGGCGCCTTTGAGCTCGCGCACATTGCCGAAAGGCAGACGCGCCGTTTCCTCCAGCACACCGTCGCCGAATTCCAGCGTGCGCTCGATGCACGCGTTGCGCAGAATCGCGAGGCGCATTTCGTAGTCGGGGGCGCCGACATCCACGATCAGTCCGCCGGAGAGCCGCGACAACAGGCGTTGATCGACATCCGGAATCTCGGCAGGTGGACGGTCGCTCGTCATGACGACCTGTCGCCCCTTGCCCTGCATCATGTTGAACAAGCGCAGCAGCTCGGTCTGCGTCTCCCGCTGTCCGGTGAGAAACTGCACATCGTCCAGCAGCAGCAAGTCGATATCCTGATAGCGACGTGCGAACTCGGCCTGCTGGCCCGTGGCGATGGCGCGGTGCAGTCGCTCCGCCACCTCTTCGCCCGTGGAGAACTCAACCCGAAGGTCCGGCTGCGCCTGTCGCGCCTGATAGGCGATCGCCGCAACCAGATGCGTTTTGCCAAACCCCGAACCGCCATAAACAAACAGCGGATTGTAGGCCGTGCCCGGCGCGTCCGCGACCGCGCGTGCCGCCGACGCGGCCAATCGGTTTGAGGCGCCGATGACGAACGTCTCAAAGCGGTAGCCGCCGTCGAGCATCGTGCTCACCCGCCCACTCCAGCGATGGCCAATTCGGACGGCGCGGGCACAGCGACCGCGCGCACCCCATGCGGTCGCGTGACCGCCGTCTCGAGTGTTGCCGTGCCGACATGCGGCGTGCGAAGCGCAGCATGCGCACGCGAGGCGGCCGACGTCCCTTCGTCCGCGCCAAGTCGGCGCAGCACGCGCATCCCGAGCGAGCGCAGCGTGTCGAACACGCCGACGCCATGCAGTGCGTCGGCCGCGAACTCCGGTACGCCGCGAAAGTTGAGTGCCACGGACAATTCCGCCACCGTGGCGGCGAGCGACGACGGCAGATCCTGCTTGTTGTACTGCATGACGACGGGCAGGTCGCGCACATCCACACCGTGTTCGGCGAGATTGGCGTGCATGTCCTGCAGACTCTCCTGATTGTCGTCCCACCGGTGGCGCTGGCTGTCGGCGATGAACGCGACACCGTCCGCCCCTTGCAGCACCAGTTGCCGAATCGCCTTGTAGTAGGGCTGGCCGGGTACGGTGTACAGTTGAAAGCGCACGCGGTACGCGCCAACCGTGCCCAGATCGACCGGCAGGTAGTCGAAAAAGAGGGTCCGATCGCGTCGCGTCGCGAGCGACGTGAGTTCACCCACCTGCGTACCCGGCAGCGCCGAATGGAGGTACGTCAGATTGGTGGTCTTCCCCGATCGCGCCGGACCGTAGAAGACCAACTTGCAGGTGATTACCTTCGTGGCGTGGTCCACGATGGGCATGCGCCCGTCCCTCGTCGAACTTTCGTTACGCGTGACGCGCTGCGGAATGCAGTAACGCGTGCAGTCGGGCAGTCAGTGCGATCGCTTCGCGAATACGATCCGCGTCCGCATGAGCCGGGTCCGACCGGAGGGCCGCACTCCAACACTCCAGCGCCTGGGGAAAGTCACCACGGCGGGCCGCATCGTCACCGTGCGCGCACATCGTTGCAACCTCGAAGCCCGGCGCCGTGAAGCGCTCCTCCACTCGATGGAGAGACGTGCCAGCAGGCACCGGCGCAACGGCATACGGCTCCGGCAACGCACTGCGCGAAATCGCCTGCATCGCGTCCAGCGGCGTCCCTCGCCGACGTGGCATCCCATCCGCATGCTGCACGCCGACCTCGATCGGATCGAAGATCGAGTTGTCGCCGCCGAGTTCATCGGCCGACAGGTACTCGTCGTCACCGTCCGGGATCCAGAGGTCACGCGCGTCATCGTGCGTCCCGTCCGAATCGTGGTCGGTCGGATCATTCGCAGCCACGAGCGCGCATTCACCGGCCGGCGGCGTGGGATTGCGCCGCGGTGCGGTTTCGATTTCGCGAAGCGTCAGCAAACCGGCGCCAATCAGACCGTGCACGATACCCGCCACATCCAGCACCTCACGTCCCAAC
>JAGNMU010000200.1 GCA_017991005.1 Gemmatimonadaceae bacterium
TTTTGAGATGCGCGCCGGCGGTTTGCGCGACATGTCGGCCGGCGCGTTCGCTGCCGGTGAGTGTGACGCCGCAGATCCGCGCATCCGCGATGACGGCGTCGAGCTGATCCTGTTCGATCAGCGCCACCTGGCAGGGGGCGCTCGCGGCGTCACCATCGGACGACGCACTCGCACTCCGCACGGCCGCAGACGCCTCGTCGATGCAGCGTTGCAGCAAGAGCGCGCTTCCCGCAACGGAGTGTGCGGGCTTGATGACGATGCCGTTGCCCGCAAGCAGTGCGGGGACGGCAAATCGCAGCGCTTGCCAATGCGGAAAATTCCACGGCATGATCGCGAGGATGGTTCCCATCGCGTCGTACCGAATGACCACCGACGTGTCGGCATCCGATGGCACGTGTTCCGGCGCGAGTGCACGCGCGGCCAGCGCGGGTGCCTGATCGCAGAGCATCGCGCACTTGTCGATTTCCGCGCGTGCGGCGACGATGGGTTTACCCATCTCGCTCGTCAATTCCAGCGCCATGGCTTCGCGATGACGCCGCAGCGCCGCCCCGAGTGCGGTCACCCACCGTGCGCGCTCAGCGAGCGTTCGTGTGCGCCACGTGCCCTGATCCTGATGCACGCGTTGCAGCAGCGCCTCGCGCCCAGCAAGGTCGAGTGGAGCAAAACGGCCCAGTTCGATGCCGCTCGTGGGATCGATCGATACAAAGGTCATACAACGAAACTCGGCGCTCACCCTGTCAGGGGCAAGCGCCGAGCGGCGTACTCAACGTGTCATTGGTCAATGTGGTTGCATCGCGAGCGATGCGCATCCCGTCAGGCCATGCGCTGTGGCACGAAGGGTTTTCCGTTGGCAGCCGTGGGGAACCGCGCTGCAGCCGAGACCGCTGCGGCACGTGCAATGGCCGCCACATCGGGCGGTACCGTCAGCGCAGGGACTGCGAGTGGAACGCGATTGAGTGATCCCTTGACGCGCTGTCGGACGGACGCGCGCGCGTTGGACGTGAGCTTCCGGCGTTTTTTCCGCGCGTACAACAGCGCGTCGGCGCGCGCGAGCAGTTCGCCGAGTGTGGCGTGGTCGGTTGGACGCACACGCGTGTGGCCAATGGTGAGTGACAACGGCATCGCCAGCTCACCCGACGCGTTGAGCAGCGTGACGCGCTCCTCGATGCGCTTCTGGATGATGCGCGCCGCCGCTCGATCTGCATCGAGCGCCATGATCGTGAACTCGTCGCCGCCCAGGCGGGCGACCACATCCGAATCGCGCACGGCGCGTCGCAACAGACGTCCGACCGCCGCGAGGGCCCGGTCGCCCTCGGCGTGTCCGTACACGTCGTTGAGCATCTTGAAGTCGTCCATGTCGACGTACAGCAGGACGGCATCCTTCTCTTGTCGGCGCGCAATGCGGAGTTGCTGCTCGGCGAGCGTGAGAAACCCGCGCCGGTTGTAGAGACTGGTCAGATCGTCGGTCAACGTGGCGCGGCGCAGACGCATCTCCTCGCGTTTGCGCGACGAGATGTCCTTGAGGGTGACCGCAATGCCGTCGGCCGTCGGGACCGCCTGATGATGCAGCCAACCGCCCGCGAACTGCCGGCGATTCACGCGCAGTTCCTCGACGATCGGGGTGTGCTCGGTGATGGCCTTGGTGTAGCGCGTGAACACCTCGCCGCTCAACGCCTCGGGGAAATCGCGTCGCAAGTGTCGTCCGATGACATGCTGACGTTCCGCGTGCACGAGTTGGGCGCCACTCGCGTTCACATCGGCGATCTCAAAGTCGGTAATGGTGCCATGGACGTTGCGCACGGCGCGCATGAGGAAGACGCCGTCGGCGTTTGCCTGCATCGCTTCCTGCAACTGCCGCGCGCGAATCTCTTTTTCCTTGTCGCTTGCGGCCCGTGTCATGAGCTCGCGATGGAGGAGCCGCCATCCCATCAGCGCAATGGCCAGCGAGGCGAGCGAAAGAAACGGGGCAGCCTGTCCGAACGTCGGCAGCAGTCGCTGGGCCGGGAGCGCACCAATGGCGTCACTCAGCACCGGGACGGCGGAATGCCAAGAGGCGCCCATGGACAAAAGTCCACCGGCACCGGCGAAGACAGCGAGCGCGATCCAGAAGAGCGCACGCATGGCGAGACGATCGAGCATGACAGGTTTGTGGATGCATAGCCGGTTCCAGCACGCCTGCATCGGTCGTGGTTGGAAACACCCCGTCGCATCAACGGCATGTGTCTGCCACTCAAAGCAACGCCCGTGCCACTCAGCCCAGTCACCGGCCATTTCACATACCGAGAGTCCCGGCACAGAGTGCGTAAAGTCTTGTAATACAGTGTTTTACGCCGAGACCAGAAGATTCGGCACGTATTCGGGCTTTCAAGCAAACCATCCGGCGTCGTTCAATCGAACGTCGTGATCACTTTGTCCGTCCGGCGAACCCGCCCGGCAGAAAATGCCGAGCGGGGAGCGGCTGATCAGTCTGCTCCGAGCAGCAGTCGCGTCTCGATGGCACGATACCGGGCTTCCGCGTCGCGATCCGGCTTGATGAGCGACACCACAATGCCGGTCAGGAAGGAGAGCGGGATGGTGACCAGCGCCGGGTTCTTGAGCGGGAAGATCGCGGTGGGGTGGTGAAGCAGGTCTACCTGAACGGCTGGTGACAGCGCGATCAGCGTGAGCGTGGAGAGCGCCCCGACCGCCATGCTGGTGGCTGCGCCCACGGTGCTGGTGCGTCGCCAGAAGATGCTCAGGACCAGGGCGGGAAAGTTGGCGCTCGCGGCGATGGCAAAGGCCAGCCCCACCATGAACGCGACATTCTGTCCTTTGAACGCAACGCCAAGCACGATCGCCACGGCGGCCAGCCCGATCGTCGCGATGCGCGCCACCTTGAGCTCTTCCCCGTGTTTCGGATGCCCTTTCCGAATCACGCTCGCCCAGAGGTCGTGGGAAATCGTCGCGGCGCCCGACAGCGCAAGCCCGGCGACCACGGCGAGAATCGTGGCGAAAGCCACCGCCGCGATGAAGCCAAGAAACGGACGACCGCCGAGCAATTCTGCGAGCATCGGGGCGGCCATGTTGCCGCCCGCATCGATGCCCTTGATGGCGTCGGGACCCACCAGTACCATCGCGCCAAAACCGAGCACGAAGGTCAGGAGATAGAACATGCCGATGAGCCCTGTCGCGATGAAGACCGACTTGCGAGCCGCACGGGCATCGGGAACGGTGTAGAAGCGCATCAGAATGTGCGGCAGTCCCGCGGTGCCGAACATGAGGGCCAGGCCGAGCGAGATGGCGTCGAGTGGGTTGGATACGAGTTTGCCCGGCGCCAGCACACCGGCGCCGTACTGGCGCGCCGCTTCGGCGAACAGTGCACGCGGATCGAAGCCAAACCGCGACAGCACGAGCAGCGCCAAGGTCGCCGCGCCGCCGAGCAGCAGAAACGCCTTGATGATCTGCACCCAGGTGGTGGCCAACATGCCGCCAAAGAGCACGTACGCCATCATCGCGATGCCCACGATGATCACCGCCGTTTCGTACGGGATGCCGAAGAGCAATCGGATCAAGCCGCCGGCGCCCACCATTTGGGCGATGAGATAGAACGCAATGGTAGCCAGCGTGCCGCACGCGGCCGCGATCCGCACCGGCACAGGATCGAGTCGCGCGGCGACGACGTCGGCAAACGTGTATCGACCGAGGTTGCGCAGCGGCTCGGCAATGAGAAACAGCACGACTGGCCATCCGACGAGCCAGCCGGTGGAGTAGATGAGCCCATCAAAACCACTCGTCGAAACCAGACCGGCGATGCCAAGAAATGATGCCGCGCTCATGTAGTCGCCGGCGAGCGCGAATCCGTTCTGCCCCGCCGTCACGGAACGGCCGGCGGCGTAGAAGTGCTCGGTCGTGCTGGTGCGTCGCGCGGCCCAATAGGTGATGCCCAGCGTGAGGGTGATGAACCCCGCAAAAAAGCCGATGGCCACGCGATCCGGTCTGCCAAATGCCGAGGCGGCCTGCAGTGCCAAGACGAGGTGGTTCATCGTTCGCTCCGCGCAGCCGCATCATCGTCCGCGTGGTGCGCACGCAAGGCGGCGAGCGCCGGATCGTAGACGCGATTGGCCCACTGCACGTACACGTACGTCAGCGTCCACGCGGCGACGATCACCAGAGCCCCGAGGAGAATGCCCAGGGACAGGCCGTCGTGGAGCAACGTGGCCAGCAAGACTGGCTGGTACGCGACGAGGATGATGAATCCGAAATAGACAACGACCATACCGGTCGTCAGAGCGGCGGCGATGCGCCAGCGACGGGCCGCGAGGACGCGGGTGGCCTCGACGGCCGAGAGAGACGGAGAGGCCATATCGCGCGAAGGTACCGACGGGGCATCTCAGGGCAAGGGGAGAGTGACGTATATTGTGCGGGCGTCCATTCACCCTCTTGTTTCGACTGACGTGACCAAGCGTATGGCCATCGCGATGGCGAGCCTGATTTCGGGCATCGTCGCGCTCTATCTGCACCTCTGGAAGCTCGGACTCACTGGCACGCTGGCGTGCAGCGTGAAGGAGCGCGGCTGCGAGTACATCCAGGGCAGCAAGTACGGCTGGTTCTACGGGGTCGATGTCGCGCTCATCGGTGCCGTGGGCTACGCGCTGCTCTTTGTGGCTGCGTTGGTCAGCACGACGCCGAAGTTTGAAGACAGCAAATGGCCGAATACCCTGATGCAGCTGATGATCTGGCCGGCGGTGCTGTTTACACTCCGTCTCAAGTATGCGGAGTTCATCATTCTCAATGGATTCTGCCCGTGGTGCGCCGTGTCCGCCGTGACCATCGCGCTGTGCGCGGTCCTGGTCGTGCTCGACCGTCGTCGTGCGCTGACGTGAGCGGCTACGGCGTGTCCGCGTCGCCGACCATCACGGCGTACCACGTCTTGAGCACTTCGCGCATCGGGTAGCCCGGCATTGTTCCGACCACACGCCCGTTCTTGTCCACTGCCAAGAACGTGGGCGTGCCGGGGTAGCGGAAGGTCAGCATCACCTGATCCCGACCGGCAGCCGGACCGATCAACTGCGCGCCGGTGATGTGTTCCTTGGCCAACATCGGCGCTCCTTCTGCGGCGCCCTCGAGCGTCAGCAATTTCAGGCGCGGCAGCGGTCGCCCCGCGGAGAGCTCGCCGAGATCCTTGAGCGTGCGTTTACACCAGGAGCACGTGACGGAACTCACCATGATGATGGCGGGTTCACCTTTGGTCACGAGTGGCACGCGTTTGCCGCGGGCATCTTTGACGGTCAGCGCACCGACGGCCTGTTCAATGGTGGGCGCGCTCTGCGCCGCCGTGTCGGTGCCGGCAACCACCCCCGCGTTCTCGGCTAGATTCACCGGAGCGCGGTTGCGCGAGTTGGAGATGCGCTGCGTCACCAGCATCGTGCAGCCGACAGCCACCGCGAGCAGGGCCATCGTACTCATGCTGACGGCGCCGCGACGCGACGCCCGACTGGTGTGACTGCGGCTTCTCATACCGGAAAGATCACCTGATGGCTCACGGCGCGAAACCTCTCCCCACGAGCGATGGCAGGCCTGTCCGGCTTGGTGACCTGGACCTCGTGGCCCATCTGACCGATCCGGCGCGCAAGCAGGCCTTCGTGACGCCGATGTTTGACGTCATCGCGCCGAGGTATGACGACTTTACGCGGCTGTTCTCGTTCGGCATGGATGCCGGCTGGAAGGCGGCGGCCATTCGGGCGGTCACCGCGACCGTTTCGGCGAACGTCTCGGCTCCCGTTTCGGCGAGCGCAGGCGGGGGACAGGAGGTGCGCGATGTCCTCGATCTCGCGTGTGGCACTGGCGATCTGGCCGTCGGCATGGCGCGGGCGTTGCCGCATGCCCGTGTCACCGCCATCGATGCTTCTCCACGCATGATCGAGGCGGCCGTCGCGCGACTGCATCAGCGCGATCGCGATCTCGCACCGCGCGTGACGGCGCGGGTGGGCGACATGATTGCGCTGGATCTGCCGGATGCGTCGATCGATCTGGTGACCGCCGGCTATGGCGTGCGCAATGTCCCCGATGCCGCGACGTCGATTCGCGAGATGCGACGCGTTCTGCGCCCGGGCGGCCGACTGATGCTGCTGGACTTCTATCGGCCAGAGTCCGCGCTGTGGCGGTCGCTGTTGCTGGGTTACCTCAAGGCCGCCGGCAATGTCGTGGGCTGGTGGTGGCACCGCGACCCCGTGGTGTACGGGTACATCGCCCACAGCATCGACCATTTCATGAGTTGGCAGGCGTGCCGCGCGCTGTTGACGGCCGAAGGCTTTCGCGTAGAGCGCGTCACGCGGTACCTCGGCGGTGGTGTGGCGCGCCACGACGCGGTCGCCGTCTAACGCGGTCTCGATTGACGTCAGACGTCACTCGGCGTGCTGCGCGCGACGGCGATGATCCACTCGCCGTCGAAGCGCCACTGCGCCGAGACGTCGATGCCGCGCATGTGTGGTTCGGGGAGCAGCAAACGCACGTCGGCGCGTCCTGCTTCGTGCCCTGCTTCGCGTCCCGCCTCGCGCTCCCCGGTATCGAGGGTCAGCTCCACTTCGGTGAACAGCACGTACCGATGCACGTATGGATCGATCGCCTTGTACACCGCTTCCTTGAGCGCGAATCGAATCAAGGTGGCTTCGCGGTGCGCGAGCGGATCGAGAGCGCCGAGGGCATAACGCTCCGGCTCGGTGAGAATGCGATCGGCAATCGAGGGGCGGTCGGCGTCGCGCGCGCTCGGGCGCGCTTCGAGATCGACGCCCACGTACCCGGCGGTCATCGGTGTGGCGATCGCGATCGCGCGCGAGCGCTTGTGACTGATGGAGCCCGCAAAACCGACGGGAAGCGACGGCGCGCCGCGGGGCGAATGCAGCAGCGGTTCGTCGACCACGCCAGTTGTCGTCGAGACCTCGCGTAACGCGGCACGCAGTGCCCGGCGTCCCGCCACGAACGTGGCACGGCGCGCCGGGCCGAAGGTGACCGCCAGCGCGCGTTCGGCGTCGTGCAATTCGGCGAACGCATCGTCAGGCCACCCGCCGTCGTGCGACAGATCGACACGTACCGACGCGAGCGCCGCTCCCGGGAGAAACGGGTCGGCCAGCAGGATCGGTCGGGAATCGGTCATCCCGAAATGTCACGACCTCCGGTGCCGTCAACCAGCGCACGCGTGCGGCCGATTGTGGGTCCCGCCCGCCATTTTGGTCTTGGTCCGCGCGAGAGGGGTGCGTGCGGCCGCGCATGCTGTCAGCTTGTGCGTCATATGCCGCCCGACGATTCGCCTCCCGGAAGCCTGCCGCCTGCGGCTCCTCCAGCCGCCCGCCGAGCCGGGATGAGCGCGTGGCAGGCGTGGTACGCCGTGAGGGTGCTCACGCTCGCCAACGTATCCGGCGCGATCGACCGGCAGATCTTTTCCAGTCTGATCGGTCCGGTGCGTCGCGATCTGGGGCTGACCGACACCCAGTACAGTTT
>JAGNMU010000201.1 GCA_017991005.1 Gemmatimonadaceae bacterium
TGCTCGTTCCCACACTGCCACGCGGAATGGTGACCGTGGTCGCACTGAGCGAAAAGCCGGCAACCACACGGACGCGAAGCGGCACGGTGCGGTCTGCAAGATCGGAAGCGCGACCGCGCACCTGCACGGTGTACTCGCCTGCGGCCACGAGCGAATTGACCGAGACCGTGAGCGACGAGGGAGCGGCATCCGACGTGTTCTGCGCCGTGCCGCTCGAGATGCCAAACTGTCCGCCCTCAACCGTCAATGACACCGGACCGGTGAAGTCTCCGAAACGCTGAACGCCGACACTCGCTGTCGCGCTCTGCCCGGCTTGCAGCACCACGATTGGTGTGACGGCGGACAGATCGAAGCCACGGTCGCCGGCGGCCAGGACCGTGAGTGGCACGCGAATGAGAGCGTCGGACACACCGGCCATGCTCGCGCGCACCCGAACGGCATAGCTGCCAACGGCAACGCCTGCGTCGGCTGTCAGTATCAGTGTCGCCTGGGTGGCACGGTCCCCGATACTGGGCGATGCGAATGTTGCGGTCACCCCGGCAGGCAACGAATCGGCGACCAATGCAACAGCGCCGAAGGCCGAACTGATGCGTGCCACGTACACCGTCGTCGAGGCGGCCGGCCCGCCTCTGATTGCCGTGACGGAGCTGGCGCCGGTGGCGAGCACAATGGACGGCGGGATGACGAGGATCCCGACAGTTGCGCTGCCCGACGGCTGATCGGTTGCCGTGGCGCGAATGACAAGTGCGGCCGTCGGCGTCGTGGCGTGCTGGTGGACGACGCTCCCAACCCCCGCGCTGGTGACACCGGCGGGAAGCAGCGGGGGCAGAAAGGAGACCGTGACACCAGCAGGCACATTTTCGGCCGACATGACGATCGGCGATGAACTCCCGCTCGCGCGTACAATCGACACCGTCGTGAACAGCGAATCACCGCGCGCGATGGTGGCGTTCGCGTCCCGGACGGTGACTGCCACGGCTGGCGGCGGGTTCGATGGAGGATCCGCGACCGCACCGCCGCACGCCCCGAGCATGCCAATCAGGGCACCCATCACGGCACATGTCACCGCGCTGTTCATGGCGCGCGACCGCACGCTCGGCGCGAATGTCGATCGACGTGCTCGTGACATGACAATCCTCGTGTCGAGGTCGGTTCGCGCACCCAGTCGCGAAAATTGAAAGTTCAGTAACCCGGCGCGGCGGAGCAAGTAGTGGATCGCAGTTTGTCCCTGCGAAAAACCGGTGCACACGTAGGTACACGCGTCGGCGACGGCCCCTGACGACCAATGCTGGTCGACAGGGGCGTTCACATCCGCGGACTCACCCTGAACTACGGCGTGATGGTCTGCGACCGCGCCGCGTTCTTGGAGATCGCGCCTTCGGTGATCGTGCCGATATTGTTGGATGCATTGGTGCTGATCTGCGTCGACACACCAGCTGCCAGTCCCCAGATATTCTGGAATCCGGAGACGCCGCTGAAATCCTGCAGTTCGAACTCGTATTCACCCGATCCGGTGAAGTAGGCACGCGACCCCGAGATCGTCCACGAACGTGGCGTGCCGGTGCTCTGCGACATCGACGACGCCGCCGCTGCGTTGTACTCGGCCTGCCAGTCGTTTTTCACTTTGATGCGCGCATATGGCGTGGTGCCCGTGACGGTCACGGTGGGCACATTGAGTGTGCCCCCCATCGTGAGGGTGCGTGATGTCAGATCGCGATTGTACTGAATGACGGTGCGGAACGACGAGGCATCGCCGGAAAAACTGCTTGCTGAAACGACGTGGAAATCGCCTGCCTGCGTGAGTGCGGCCGGCACGCCGTACTGCGGCATCACCCCTCCGACGGCCAACGGTGGACCAAACGGAAATCCACCGATGAAACCGTTGACCGTCTGGAACGAGGTCGATACACGAGCAAAATCCGCTCCAGCGTTGGCGACCGTGATGTTCGCCGTGGCCGGTGCAACGCCGCTGGCCAGATCGATCACGGGGATGGCACTCGACGCCGCATAGTTGACGTTGCGACGCATCAGCATGCGATCGGGCGTGGTGGTGCCGGTCAGATCCGTCGTGGAGCGAAACGCCAACAGATCCGTCACACCCACGTCAACTTCGGGCATGGTGAATGTGGTGAGCGGAAACGCCGCACTGCCGGTGGAGCCGGCAACGTAGGCCCAGCCCGTCTGACCGGCGCCCAGACCGGCGAACGACCCGCTCAACGACTTGGTGGCGGGATTGATCACACATTCGTTGATGGCGAGCGCACTCAGCTCTGCCGCCGAGAAGAGAAAGATCGCCCCCTGGGTGCCGCTGCCCGTCAGATTCTGCACGTAGGCCACAGCGCCCAACCCGCCGGTCAGCGAGAACGAGAAGGTATCTCCGCCGGTCGCGTTCACGCGTACCCAGGCGCCGTTCGTTCCGTTGCGATAGGCAAACCAGAGCGGCATCCGCGTCGCGTCGCAGAACCGCCAGTTGATTGAACCGCCGCCGCCCGCGGTGGTGATGGTCAGCGGCACCGTGGTCGTCTGATTCGCCACGCCAGTGCCTGTGCCGGTCACGGTGACGTTGTAGGATCCAGCCGCCGCACCCGCACCAACGGTCAGCGTGAGCGTGCTGCTCGTTCCCGACACCGTTGCCGGCGCGAACGACGGTGTGACGTTGGCGGGCAGGTTGGTCGCTGACAGCGCGATGTCGTCGCTAAACCCACCGGTGCGCGTGATGGAAATGGTGCTGGTGCCGGCGGCGCCCTGCGCGATGGTTGCGGCGGTGGCCGACAGCGAGAAACCGGGAGTCGCCGTGATGGTCAGCGTCAGCACAATCGTGCGATCCGCCAGTCCATTCGCGGTTCCGCGAACGGTGAGGGGATAGACCCCAGCCGAGGCGGCTCCGGTCGTGGAAATCGCGAGTGTCGACGTATTGGCCGTCGCGGGGTTCGGCGTGAACACGCCGCTGACGCCCGTTGGCGCGCCCTCGAGCGAGAGCGTCACGTTTCCGGCAAATCCGCCGCTTCGCGCGAGTGTCATGATGCTCTGACCGCTCTGACCAACGCCCAGTGACAGCGCCGCTGGTGACGCGGTGATGGTGTACGCCGGCGTGCCTGCCGCCGTGACCGTCAGCGTGATGGCAACCGTTTGATCCGCGGCACCGGCGAGCGCCGCGCGCACCGTGACGGTGGACGGTCCAACCGCAGCGCCCGCACCGACCGTGATGGTCATCGTGCTTGTGGTCACGCCGTCAGGAATTGAACTCGGCGCAAACGATGTCGTCACGTTGGCCGGTTCACCACTCGAGGTGAGCGTCACCGCTCCCGACGCGCCGTTGGTGCGCGCAATGGTCAGCGGTACGACGAGACTCGTGCCCTGCGCCGACGTCGCGACCGTTGTCCCAGCGGCAAGAGTGATGGCAGGGGTGGGCACCGTCAGCGCGTACGTGACGGTCTTGTCGGTGACGCCGGAGCCCGTGGCGCGGAACGTGAGTGTTGACGTGCCCGCCGCAGCGGCACTCGACACCGAAATGGTTGCGGTCGCCGACGAGGTACTTCCGGACAGCGCAGTGGGCGAAAACTGGACGTTCACACCGGTCGGCGTACCTTCGGCCGCGAGTGACACCGATCCGCTGTAGCCGTCGATGCGCCCGAGGCTCAACGTCACCGGCGCGCTGCTGCCGCGGGCGACCGTCCCGGCGCTGGCACTGGCGGAGAGTGTGATGGCCGGCGTGCCGGTGGGCGGCGTGGTGCCGTCGCTGCCCCCACCACACGCGGCGAGCCAGCTGGTCGTACACAGTGTTCCACACAAAGTCCACAGAAAGCGGCGCATCACAGTCCTCGTTGACGGTGGGGGCTCGGGCGATCGCCGGTCCTCGACGATTCGGCTCGTACAGCGGTGGAAAGTACACCGTCGCCGGATTGGACCGGCACGGGTGACACATGGACGGTCTGTGCTCCACGTCGCTATCTTCGACAGGCCCATTCTGTCATCACCATTTCGGACATCGGACTGCTGTCATGGCCAACGCGCTGCTGTCGTCGATCCCGTCGTCGCTCCCCTCGATCGACCTCAAGGCCCATGCGGCCGACCTGTTCAACATTGACGCGGCGCTCACGGAAGAAGAGCGCGCGATTCGCGACACGGTGCGTGCGTTTGTCGACGAAAAGATCCTGCCGATCATCGGCGACTGTTACGTCCAGGGGCGCTTTCCCAAGGAGTTGATCCCCGAACTCGCAGAACTCGGCGTGCTCGGCGCCAACCTGCCCGAGGAATACGGCTGTGCCGGACTGTCGAGTGTGGCGTACGGCCTCATCATGCAGGAACTCGAGCGCGGCGATTCCGGCATTCGCTCGTTTGCGTCGGTGCAGGGCGCGTTGGTCATGTATCCGATCTTCGCCTTCGGCTCGGAAGCGCAGAAGCGCGAGTACCTCCCCAAACTCGCCAAGGCCGAACTCATCGGCTGTTTCGGACTCACCGAACCGGACTTCGGTTCGAATCCGTCCGGAATGATCACGCGGGCGCGCGAGCAGGCTGACGGCAGTTGGATCATCAATGGCGCGAAAATGTGGATCACCAACGGCTCGATGGCCGATATCGCGATCATCTGGGCCAAGACCGGCGACAGCACCGAAGACACGAGCATCCGCGGCTTCGTCGTCGATACCAAAACACCCGGCTTCACGGCGCGCGATCAGAAGGGCAAGCTGTCACTCCGTGCGTCGGACACGTCGGAACTGGCGCTGGCCGATGTCCATGTGCCCGCCAGCGCGCTCTTGCCTGAGAGCAAGGGACTCAAGAGCCCGCTGATGTGCCTCACCCAGGCACGCTACGGCATCTCGTGGGGCGTGCTCGGAGCCGCGCTGGCCTGTTTCGAAGAGGCGGTGTCGTACGCCAAGACGCGCGTGATGTTCGACAAGCCGATCGGCGGATTCCAAATCCAGCAGGTCCGTCTGGCCGACATGCTCACCGAGATCGTGAAGGGGCAGCTCGTGTCACTGCACCTGGGTCGCATGAAAGACGCGGGGAATTTCACACCCACGCAGGTGTCACTCGCCAAGCGCAACAACGTCAGCATCGCCACCGATATCGCACGCGAAACTCGGCGGCTGCTCGGCGGCAATGGCATCCTGGCCGAGTATGGCGCGCTCCGGCACATGGCCAACCTGGAGAGTGTCTACACGTACGAGGGGACACACGACGTGCATTCGCTGATTCTTGGGCAGGCGATCACAGGGCTGAACGCTTTCAAGTGACGGGTGGGGCAACGGCGTGTTGTCAGTTTCGTAGTGGTCGGACAACGGCTAAGTCGCCGGTCGTCAGTTCGGGTGGTGGGTAATCAGTTGGAGCTCAGTACACTGACAACTGGCTACTCCGACTGAGAACCCAGAACTCAGCTGTGGTCCGACCACTGACAAACTGACAACCGGCGGTTGCAGTCGATAAAATGCGACGCCAGCGTCGCATTGCCCCCCCGTCGCCGTCCCTCTAGCTTTCACATCTGGGCCGGATACGCACGCCCGCGGGCACCGCGCCGGACCCCCTTTCCCCTGACTCTCAAGCCGGAGCAACCGCGGTGAAAATCGCCGTGTGCATCAAGCGCGTCCCGGTGATGGAAGTGAAGTTCGCCATCACTGCCGACGGCTCCCGTGTCGATGAAACGGGCCTCAAGTACGACGTCAACGACTTTGATCTCTGGGCCATCGAAGCCGGTCTGCAGCTCAAGGAAAAGAACAACAACGTCGGTGAGGTCGTCGCGATCTCGCTCGGCCCCGATGCCGCGCAGGAGACCATCCGGAAGGCGCTCGCCATGGGTGCCGATCGCGGCATCCTGCTCAAGGCCGACAGCGCCTCGGGTGACGGACTTTCCATTGCGCGCGCCCTCGCGGCCGAACTCAAGGACGGCGGCTACGATCTCGTGTTGATGGGGCGCATCGCCATCGATTCGATGAATCAGATGACGGGACCGATGGTCGCCGAGCTGCTCGATCTGCCGTGCGTCACCAACGTGTTCCGCCTCGAGATCACCGGCAACACCGGTCGCGCTGAACGGGCACTCGAAGGCGCCAGTGAAGTGGTGGAGTTTCCGCTGCCCGCGCTGCTCACCATCGACGATGGGCTCAACAAGGAACGCCTGCCGTCGCTCAAGGGCATCATGGCCGCCAAGAAGAAGCCGCTCGATGTCAAACCCGCGCAGTTGGGTGAGGCGCAGGTGAAGGTGACCAAGATGGCGCTGCCGCCCGAGCGCGCCGCCGGTCGTATTCTGGGCGACAGCAGTGCGGCCGTCCCCGAACTCGTGAAACTCCTCCAGACTGAAGCGAAGGTGCTCTGACCATGGCCAACGTCCTCGTATTTGCCGAGACGCGCGGTGGTGAGCTGCGCAAGGTGGCGCTCGAAGCCGTCACTGCGGCGCAGGTGCTCGCCGCGCAGTCGGGTGGTGGTGATGTGCACGTTGTGCTCGCTGGTGCGGAAGGCATCGCGTCCAAGGCCGACTCACTCGCCATGCATGGCGCCGACACCGTGCTGCTCCTCGAAAACGCTGGCTTCACGCAGTACAACCCCGAAGCCCTCGCGGCCACCATCGCGGCGCGCCTCAAGGGTGGTGACTACGGATTTGCACTGTTCAGCGCCACCGCGCAGGGACGCGATCTGTCCCCGCGCGTTGCCGCGAAGTTGGGTGTGGGGCTCGTGCCCGATCTCACCGGCTTCCGCGTCGAGAATGGTGCGGTGGTGGGTGAACATCCGCAGAACAACGGCAAGGTGGTCGCCACGCTCTCGCTGAGCGGCAATCCGGCCATTCTGCAGGTGCGTCCCGCGGCGTTTCAGCCGGCGCCACATCCCAAGTCCACGGTGGTCGAAGCCCTCGTGGCGGCAGTCGATCCGATGGCCTCACGCGTCAAGGTGGTCGAACTCAAGCAGGGCAGTGGCGACAAGATCGACTTGAACGATGCGCCGGTGATTGTGGCCGGCGGCCGAGGCCTCAAGGCGGCGGAGAACTTCAAGCTGTGTGAAGATCTCGCCGACGCCTTTGGCAATGCTGCGGTGGGTGCCACACGCGCCGTGACGGACGAAGGCTGGCGTCCGCACACCGATCAGATCGGACAGACGGGCCGCAACGTGAGCCCCAATCTGTACATCGCGGTCGGTATCTCCGGTGCGATTCAACACCTTGCCGGCATGCGCACGTCCAAGACGATCGTCGCGATCAACAAGGACAAGGATGCACCGATCTTCAAGATTGCCGACTACGGCATCGTCGGTGACGTCTTTGAAGTGATGCCGGCGTTGACCGCAGCGGTGAAGGCGGCGAAGGCGCAGGGGTAGTCGCGACACCGCGAACTGCCAACTGCCTTATCGCGGAGACGCAGGGGGCACCGGGGACTGCACTCAGCCGCGGCTCCAGTCGCCACCCTATCCTACCGACACCATCGCGCTCTCAACCGCCCCGCCCGTTGAGA
>JAGNMU010000007.1 GCA_017991005.1 Gemmatimonadaceae bacterium
TCCGCAGGTCATTCGCTGGCTGCGCGCCGCCGACACGGCGCTCCGCCTGGCCACGCAGCTGGCGCCGGACAGTGCGCGGTACTGGCTGTCGCTGAGCAAGTTCAACCTGACGTCCGGGGTGGCGACCATGCAATTCGCCGCGGCGGGCGAGGTGGACAATGCGCTGACCGCCGCGACCAAAGCCGGAGACAGACAGCTCATCGGCGTAGCGGCCAACGAAGCCGGACTGGCCACGTGGCGACGATACGAACCAACCGCCAATCGGGCGCTCCTGTCGGACGGTCAGCCCAAGATCGACGGCTCGTTTTTCGCGAACATTCCGCGCGACAAAATGAAGGGCGCCCTCGAGAACTTCGTGCATCGCATGGAGCCACCGACGGGCACGCGCGACTACAACACGGCGTTTGAACATTTTCGCACGGCGGTGGAGGCCGACCCCACGGCGCTGCGCTACAGCCGTCATTTGTTCATGGTGCTCGGCGAACGGAAGCGATGGAATGAAATGCTCGACCTGGCCGACCGCCGGGCGCGCGCGTACCCACTCGATGCGCAGGCGCAGCTGGCACGCGGGCTCGCGCTGCACCGGCTGAACGACGACAAGCGCGCGCAGGTGGCCTTTGACAGCGCGCTGGTGTTGATGGATGACGACGAGCGCAAACGCCTCACGCGGTTCTCCCGCATTTTGCGCCCGAAGCCCACCAAGGCGACACGCGGGACCATCGCCGACACGGCCTCGTTCGCCAAGTTGCCCGAAGCGCAGCAGCGCGGACTGGAAGAGATGTACTGGTACATGAACGATCCGCTCGCGCTGACGAACGAAAACGAACTCCGCCTCGAGTTCCTGTCGCGGGTGGTGTGGGCCGATTTTCGCTGGACCAGCGACGAGGCGGAGCTGCTGGGTGCCGACACCGATCGCGGCGATATCCACGTGCGCTACGGTCCGCCTGATCTCGAAATGACCGTGCCTGGCAACACCAACGTGCAGGCCACGGCCAACAGCGGCGTGACGCTTGTCTGGGCGTACAACAACGGGCTCGTCTTTTTCTTCGATCTGCCGCCCGGATACAACACGGCGCGTTTCGCCTTCATCGACCGCGATAATGTCGATCAGATCAAGAGTCAGATGCCGACGTCGTGGGCCAACATTGCGGCAACCCGCATGATCGATACGATTCCGGTGCGGGTGGTGCGGTTTCGCGCGGGGCATGACTCGACCGATGCCGTGGTGGCCACCCGCATTCCGGTCGACTCGCTGGTGCGCGGACTCGACGTGGTACGCGCGCCCGTCGATATCGACATTCGCGTGTTCGACAATTTCGTCCGGGTCAAAGGCGTGGAATCGACTCAGGAGGGGATACGTCCCGACTCCGCCAACACGCCGCTATCTCGTCAGTGGCGCCGTCGCCTGGGTCCCGGCATCAACGTGTTGCGGATCGAGGCGCTGCAAGCTGACAGTCGGCGGGCCGCCCGGGCCATGGTGCGCATCAACCCTGAGGCCACAACCGGTTTCGGGATGAGCGACGTGCTGTTGGGCGACCCACCCGTAGTTCGTGACGGTGGCGCACCGAAACGGTGGAGCGACCTCACGATGGAACCAGGCGTGGGTCACTACGCGCGCGGTTCGTCCGTTGGGCTGGTCTGGGAGATGTACGACGTGTCTGCCCGCAATGGCAGCAGCACGTATCGCGTTGCCATTCAGGTTGAACGCACCGACCGTTCCGCCGTGGGCTCGTTTGCCGCGCGGCTGGTCGATGGACTCGGACGCTCTGTCGGCCGCACACAGATCTCACGCGACAAACTGACGATCAGTTTTGAACGCACCGCGGCCGCCTCTGAAACGCTGGTGGAGTTCTTCGCGCTGAATCTGAGCGATCAGGCACCAGGTACGTATCGACTCAAGGTCGACGTGACCGATACCGGCAACGGCAAGAAGACATCGCGAGAAACAGAGTTCACGATTCGCTGACCGGTTGCGCTCGGCGTCGTCTGAGGTTGTCTTTCGCGGCTACGATGGTTGCCCACATGCACTCCCCGATCGACGACACGGTGCCAGCGCCTGGCAGCCGAACGTCCGACTACGATTACGCGCTCCCGGCGGAGCGCATCGCGCAGCAGCCGGTCGAGCCGCGGGATGCGAGCCGGTTGCTGGTGGTCGATCGTGCGCAGGGCACGCTCAGTCATCGATCCTTTCGTGATTTGGCGGAACTGATTCCGGCCGGCGACGCCATCGTCGTCAACACCACGCGTGTGTTTCGCGCCCGCTTGCTGGGCCAGCGGGAAAGCGGCGGCCCAGCCGAAATCCTCCTGCTGCGCCCCGTAGATGCCGGCCACTATGAGGCGATGATTCATCCGGGCGGCAAGTTGCGGCCGGGACGGGTGGTCACCATCGCGCCGGACTTTCGCGTCGAGATCGTGGACACCACGCCGCGACATACGCGCATCGTCAAACTGCACACCAGCGGTGATCCGCTCGAGGCAATCGAGCGGTACGGCCACATTCCGCTGCCGCCGTACATTGAGCGGGCCGACACGGCGTCGGATGCGGCACGGTACCAGACGGTGTATGCCGCACAATCCGGTTCGGTCGCGGCGCCGACGGCGGGATTGCATTTCACCCCCGACTTGCTGGCGCGTCTCGACGCGCGCGGGGTGTTGCGCGTGAATGTGCTGCTGCACGTCGGCGCCGGCACCTTTCGGCCGGTCCAGGACGACGATCCCGCACAGCATTTGATGCATGAAGAGTGGTGCGAAGTGAGCGACGACGCGTCGGCCACGTTGAACGAGGTGCGCGCTCGCGGGGGCAAGGTGTGGGCGGTCGGCACCACGAGTGTGCGCACGCTCGAAAGCGCCGCAGACGCGGATGGCCGGATTCACGCCACCAGGCGCGATACGAACATCTTTCTGCGACCGCCGTACACCTTTCGCGGTGTCGATCATCTCGTCACGAATTTTCATCTGCCGAAATCGACGCTCATCATGCTGGTCGCCGCGTTTGGCGGGTACGAGCTCACCATGCGCGCCTACGATGTCGCGGTCAAAGAGAAATACCGGTTCTACTCGTACGGCGATGCGATGTGCGTGATCTGATGCGCGCTCGTTCGTCGTCGGCCGCTTCGCGGTAGCGGTCGCATGTCGCCCTCGTTCCGTTTTGCCCTGCAGCACCAATCCGGTCGCGCCCGCGCGGGCATCTTCCATACGCCTCACGGACCGGTGGAAACGCCGCAGTTCATGCCGGTGGGAACGCTCGCATCCGTCAAGGCGCTCGACCCCGACGACCTGACGCGACTCGGCGCGACGATGATCCTCTCCAATGCCTATCACCTGCATCTGCGCCCTGGGGCGGAGACGGTGCGCGCCATGGGGGGATTGCATCGCTTCATGCACTGGTCGGGGCCGGTGCTGACCGACTCCGGCGGCTTTCAGGTGTTTTCACTGGAAGGGCTCCGCACGATCAGTGAAGACGGCGTGGAGTTCCGCAGCCATTTCGACGGATCCGCGCACCAGTTCACGCCCGAGTCGGTGATGCGGCTCGAACGGGATCTTGGCGCCGACGTCATCATGCAGTTCGATCACGTGGTGCCCGGGCAGTCGGACGAACCGTCGGCCCGCGACGCGATGGAGCGCAGCATTCGGTGGTTGGCGCGCTGCCAGACGGAATTCCAGCGTCTCGAGCGCGAAGATCCGGATGCACCGACGCCGCAGCAGGCGCTGTTCCCGATTGTGCAGGGCGGCATCCACGCCACACTCCGGCAAGCCTCGGCGCGGGCGATTGTCGGGATGCACGACTGGGTCGGACTCGGGATCGGCGGCCTGTCGGTGGGCGAAGCCAAGCCGGACATGTACGCGATGATCGAGGTCGTGGACGCCGAATTGCCGACCGACCGCCCCCGGTACCTGATGGGCGTGGGCTTCCCCGAGGACCTGGTGGAGGGAGTGGCGCGTGGCGTCGACCTGTTTGACTGCGTCGCGCCAACCCGCATGGGGCGGACGGGGGCCTTTTTCACCCGGGACGGGCGGCGGAACATCAAGAATGCGACCTTCCGGCTGGACGCAGAGCCGCTGGACCCCGAGTGCGACTGTGCCACATGCACCCGCTTTTCGAGGGCGTATTTGCGGCACCTGTTTGTCACCGAAGAGATTCTCGGGCTCCGCCTCCTCTCGCTCCACAATGTACATTTCCTTGTTGCGCTGATGCGCGAGGCGCGGTCCGCCCTCGCCACCGGCACGTTCGAGGGCTGGAGCCGAGCGTGGCTCGCCCGCTACCTGACCCGTTCGACACTTTCGTCCGCATAAATCACGTCATGACTGTCCCCATTTCCGCTTCGTTGCTGGCGATCCAGTCGGTCGGCTCGTCGCTGCCCCAGTTGTTGTTCATGTATGGCGCCATCTTCGCCATTTTCTATTTCGTGCTCATCCGTCCGCAGCAGCAACAGCGGAAGAAGCACGAAGCGCTGATTCAGCAGCTCAAGAAGGGCGATGAAGTGGTCACGGCCGGCGGCATCGTCGGCGAAGTGCTGCACATCGCCCAGCAGACCAAGGATGGCGCGGCCGTCTCGTCCATGGACGACCGGATCACCATCAAGTCGGCGGATTCGCGCCTCATCGTCGAGCGCGGACGTATCGCGCGCGTCGTAGGCGCGACCGCGACGGCCTGAGCGCGCCGTGGCACTGCTGGACATTCATGTGCTGGGGTCGCCCATTCTCCGCGAAAAGACGGAGCGGGTGGAGTCCATCACGCCGGAATTGCGACGGTTGGTCGACAACATGTTCGACACGATGCAGGCGGCCAAAGGCGTTGGGCTTGCCGCGCCGCAGGTTGGCCGCCGGGAAGCGCTGTTTGTCGCTGACGCCGACGATCAGCGACTCGTGGTGATCAACCCTGAGATTGTGCGGCGCGAAGGTACGGTCAAGGCGGAAGAGGGATGCCTCAGCATTCCCGAGATTTACGCCGACGTGCAGCGCTCGGCGCGGGTGGTGGTTCGCGCGCAGGATATCGACGGAAAGATCTTCGAGGTGGACGCGGTCGATCTGCTGTCGCGCTGCCTGCAGCACGAAATCGACCATCTGCACGGCAAGCTCTTTACCGACCACCTCAGTCTGCTCAAGCGGCGGTCGGCAATGAAGCAGTGGGATGAAGAGAAGTTGCAGTATCCGAAGTTGCTGCGCGTGTTGCCGGTCGGGGATCTCCCGCCCGAGCGCGACGCAGCGTCCGCGGACTGACCTCCGCCACCGAGACGCACCGTGCGGATCCTGTTTTGGGGCACACCTGACTTTGCCGTGCCACCGCTGCGCGCGCTGCTCGGCGAAGGACATGACGTCATCGGTGTCGTCACGCAGCCTGACAAGCCGCGTGGTCGCTCGCGGTCACAACTCGATCCGTCGCCGGTCAAGAAGGTTGCCCTGCAGGAAGGGGTGCCGGTGCTGCAGCCGGAGAAACCGCGAGGCGAAGCGTTCATGGCCGCCGTTCGCGAACTGGCACCCGATCTGTCGGTGGTCGTGGCCTACGGCCGGATTCTCCCATCGGCGGTGATCGATCTGCCACCGCATGGCACGCTCAACATCCACGCGTCGTTGCTGCCCAAGTTGCGCGGGGCTGCGCCGATTCAGGCGGCGATTCTCGAGGGATTCACCGAGACCGGCATCACCATCATGCAGATGGTGCCGGCGCTCGACGCGGGTCCGATGTTGCACGTGTTGCGCACGCCCATCGATGCGATCGAAACGTACGGCGAACTGCATGATCGCCTTGCCGAGATGGGAGCGATGGCCATCGTGCAGGCGCTCGCCTTGCTGGAAGCCGACGCAGCGCAGGCCATCCGGCAGGACGATGCGCAGTCCACGTACGCGCCCAAGATCGAGCGGGCCATGGCCCGCATCGACTTCACGCAGAGCGCGATGCACGTGAGCCGAGTGACGCGGGCGTTTGATCCCCGACCAGGCGCCTTTGCCGTGCTCAAGGACATCGAGATCAAGTGTTTCGGCGCCCGTCTCGAAGGGGATGGTACCGACGCGGCGCTTGACGAGCCGACGTGTGCATCGCCCCCAGGGACGGTCCGGTTGGCTGACGCGAACGGACTGCTGGTGCGCTGCGGCGTTGGAGCGGTGCGGTTTCTCGAGGTGCAGCCCAGCGGGAAAGCCCGTTTGTCGCCGGTGTCGTGGGCACGTGGCCGCGGCGTCCAAGCCGGCGATCAGTTCGAGACCGCCTGACCGCGTGAGTCGGGTCGCGGTCCGTTTATCTTTCAAGAATGTCCCCCGTCGACGGCTCGGAGCGCCACGCGCGCGTGAAACGCAGTAGTCCCGCGGCCAGCGGCCACGAGCGCGTCAGCGGCGTGACGGATTCGCGCGTGGCGGCCGCCCATGTGCTGTCCGACGTCCGTCAGGGCGATCTGCTCGACGCGGCGTTCGAACGGCGCGCGCGCGGCCTCGACCCGCGTGATCGTCGCTGGATGCACGAGCTGCTGTGGGGCATGCTGCGCAAGCGCGGCTGGCTGGACGCGGTGCTCGCGCAACGCGTCACCGGCGGACTCGCCAAGCTCGACAACGATGTCGTCGACCTGCTGAGAGTCGGTGTCTATCAGCTGCTCTTCATGGGCAGCGTGCCGGCCTACGCGGCGATCGCGCAGACCGTGGAGTTGAGCAAACGACGAGTCGGTATTGGCGCCAGCAAACTGGTGAACGCCGTGCTGCGGCGCGTCGATCGCGAGCGCGCGCAGATCGAGCCGTCCGTGCCGAGCGACAACATGGCGGCATTGGCACAACGTCATTCGCATCCGCAGTGGGTCGTGGAGCGTTGGGTGGAGCGGTGGGGCGTCGCGGCGGCCGAAGAGATGCTGCAGGCGAACAACGAAGAGTCCACGATCACCGTGCGACCATATGCCGTGTCGCGCGACGTGCTCGACACGATGCTCGTCGGTGACGGCGTGGACACGTACCCGGTGCCACTCGTGCCGGATTCCATTCGTCTTGCGGCGGGCGTTGCGCTCACCGAGCTAGGCGCGTTCCAGCAGGGTGCGTTCTATGTGCAGGATCCGGCGGCCACACTGGTGGCGATGTATGCCGACATTCCTACCGGCGCCGTGGTTGCCGATTTGTGCGCCGCACCAGGCGGAAAAGCGCTCGAGTTATCCCGTCGCGCGTCGCTGGTGATCGCTGCCGATCGCAGCATGGTGCGCGCAGAGCGCATGCTGACGGGGCTGGGGCGGTTGGACGCGCCCAATCTTGTGACCATGGTCGCCGACGCGACCGCTCCCGCGATCGGTCCGGTGGATGTCGTCCTGCTCGACGTCCCGTGCACCGGCACGGGCACGTTTCGTCGGCACCCCGATGCACGATGGCGGCTGCGCGTTTCCGATTTTGCGGTGTTGGCCGCCGCACAGCGCGCGATCCTTCGCGCGGCCTCGAAGATCGTGAAGCCGGGCGGACTGCTGATCTACAGCACCTGTTCGCTCGAAGTGGAAGAAAACGACGATCCGGTCGACCAGTTCCTGCGCGAACATCCCGACTTCGCTTTGGAGCCGCCCGAGGAAGGCGCGGTGCCCTCCACCGTGCTCGATAACGGCCGTTTGCGCGTGTTGCCGCAGCGCGCGGGCACGGACGGGGCGTTTGCCGCACGTCTGCGTCGGGCGGTCGCATGATGGCCACGCGCAAAGGGTCGGCAACGGGACGCACGTGGCTCATCCGTCTGGCGGTGGCAGGCGTCGTGGGGGTCGCGCTGGGCGCCGGCGTCGGTGTGGCCGGCGTGAATCGTCTCGATCCCGGGCGTCCTGGTCAGGCGGATTCGTTGCAGATCATGCTGGATAGTCTCGCCGCACAGAGCGAAGAGAACGATCCGATCCGCGCGCGACGTGCCATCGACAGCGCCGACGCCGATCGGCGCGCGCGTCATCGTGCCGACAGTCTCGCGCTCGAAAATGATCCACTGGCCCCCACCGTTCCCGAGGTCGTGCGTCTCGAGGAAGGCGCAGCGCGGAGTGCCATCGAAGCGGCAGGATTGAGCGTCGGCTCAGTGGAATTCCGCGCCTCGAGCGATCCGGCCGGTACCGTCCTCGCCACCCGTCCCATCGCTGGCCGCAAAGTGCGCCCGTCGTCTGCAGTCGATCTTGTGCTGAGCGACGGACGTACGCCGCCAGACACCACCGATACCCTGGCGGTATTCTCCGCCCCTCCCCGATCGCCATGACTGTTCGCATCGCTCCCTCCGTGCTCAGCGCGGACTTCCGAACGCTCGGCGCCGACATCGCCATGTGCGAAGCCGGCGGCGCCGACTGGATTCATGTCGACGTGATGGATGGGCGGTTTGTGCCCACGCTGTCGTACGGCGCCAAGGTCATCGAGGCCGCGCGGCGGTCTTTCAGCAAAGTGATCGATGTGCACATGATGGTCGTCGAGCCGGAGAAACACTTCGACGATTTCGTCAAAGCCGGCGCCGATGTCATCACGATCCATGTCGAGGCAGCGCCGCATCTCGACCGGCAACTCATGCGCATCAAGGAACTCGGCTGCAAAGCCGGTGTCGCACTCAATCCGGCCACGCCGCTGACCGCGATCGAAGAAGTGGTGCATCTGCTGGACTTGCTGCTCATCATGACCGTCAATCCCGGCTACGGCGGACAACGCTTCATCGAGTACTCCGTCGACAAGATCGAGCGGGCGCGTTTTCTGCTGGATCAGGCGGAAAGCGCCGCGGTGCTCGAGGTAGACGGTGGCATCTCGCGTGACACCATTGCCCGCTGCTGGCAGGCGGGCGCGGATACCTTCGTCGCGGGGAATGCCGTGTTTGCGGCGTCCGATCCGCAAGCGGAGATCGGCGTGCTGCGAGCCCTCTGCGCCGACAGCGTCTAGGAGTGGGATCGTGACGGCGAAGCAGCAGTGGCTTGTGGTGCTGGGCGTGATCGCGCTGTTGGGCGGCGGCGCCCTCGCGGCGACATACCTGCTGCGCGATGAACTGACGTCCGTGAGTGTCGGTTCAGATGCGCCCGGCTTTCTCGCCAAAACCGTCGATCCCACACCGCGCACCAAGTCGCTCAGCGACTATCGCGGCGATGTGGTGCTGCTCAACATCTGGGCGACGTACTGCATTCCATGCCGAACGGAGATGCCCAGCATCGAAGCGGTCTACCAGGAGCTCGGTCCCAAGGGTCTCAAGGTCGTCGCCGTGAGTGTCGATGCCACCGGATTCGAGCAACAGATTCGCGATTTCGTACGCGACTACAACCTGAGCTTCGACATTCTGTACGACGACACCGGCGCGATTCAGAAGATCTATCGCACAACCGGTGTGCCCGAGACCTTCGTCATCAGTCGGTCCGGTGTGATTCACAAGAAGTGGATCGGCGCGGAAGACTGGAATTCCGCCGGTAACCGCCGACTGCTCGAATCGTTGCTGGCCGAGCCGAAGTCGTGACAGACGCCGCGCGCGGCGAAGCTGCAACGACGCGTGAGCGGCGCATTCTCGGCATCGAAACGTCGTGTGATGAGACGTCTGCCGCGATCGTGACCGGCACCAGCGCGCGGATGACGCTGCGTTCACTGGTCATTCTCTCACAGGACGTCCACCGACTGTTTGGCGGCGTGGTGCCCGAGCTCGCCAGCCGTCAGCATCTGGTGGGTATTGTGCCGGCCGTACGGGCGGCCCTTGCCGATGCCGGGCTGGCGTTGACCGATCTCGATGCGATCGCTGTCACGCATGCGCCGGGACTGGTGGGCGCGTTGCTCGTGGGCACCAGCTACGCCAAGGCCCTCGGCTTTGCGAGTCACGTGCCTGTGGTGCCCGTTCATCATCTCGAAGGCCATCTGTTTGCCACGGCGCTCGAGCATCCGGATGCCACACCGCCGTTCACCGCGCTGCTGGTCAGCGGCGGACACACCATGTTGCTCGATGTCCCGGCGTGGGGGACGTATCGCCTGCTTGGGCAGACACGCGACGATGCGGCCGGCGAAGCGTTTGACAAGGTGGCGAAGCTGTTGGGTTTGCCCTATCCCGGTGGGCGACCGTTGGAGGAGCTGGCGCGCACGGTGCCGTCGTCCTCGATGCGTTTTGCGTTGCCGATGGTGCGCAAGAATGCCGAACCCGGCGACCCCGACTACTACGACCTGTCTTTCAGCGGTCTCAAAACGGCAGTGTTGCTCGCGGTGCGCCATGCCGAAGGCGAAGGACGGCTCGACGCGGCACGCGCCGACATTGCCCGGGGGTTTCAGGACGCCGTGGTCGGTACGCTCGTCGCCAAGGTGGAGCGGGCGGTGCGTCAGTATCGTCGCACCCGCGTGGTGCTGGGCGGCGGCGTTGCCTGCAATCTTGCGCTGCAGGACGCGCTTCGGCTCCGACTGAGCGCCCGAGGTGCTATTGTGTTTGCGCCATCTCCGCGTCTGGCAACCGACAATGCTGCCATGATCGCGGCCGCCGGACATTTCCGCTTCGAGGCGGGCGAGCGCGCACTCGCGTCGCTCACCGCTCACGCAGCGCTGCCGATCCCCGGGCTCGTGCCCGCCTGACGATATTCGACGCCATGAATCCTGAAGGCATTCTGCACCACCCGACGGTCTTTCATCTCGGACCGATCGAGTTGACTGGCTTCGGCCTCGCCGTGCTCGCGGCGTTCGCGATTTCGCAGATCATCTGCCAGCGCGAGTTCTGGCGTCGCGGGCAAGATGCCGAAGCCGACGCCATGCCGGACATCGTCATGGCCGCACTCGTGGGCACGCTGATTGGTGCAAAGACGTACTACGTCGTGCTCACCGGCGACCCGGCGGCGTTTTTCAGTCGCGGAGGGTTTGTCTTCTGGGGCGGCTTCATCGGATCGGTGGCGCTGTGCTGGGCCACCATCAAGTACAAGAAACTCAACTTCATGCGCGTCGCCGACGTCGCCGGTATCGCGATTGCCGGCGGATACTCGGTGGGCCGTTCGGGGTGTTGGGCCGTGGGCGATGACTATGGCCATCCATGGAACAGCCCCTTCGCCGCGCGCTTTCCCGAAGGCGCACCGCCGTCCACGGTCTCGGTGATGAGTTCGCAATTCGGCGTCACCTTTCCGGAGGGCACGCCGCCGGATCTGGTGGTGTCGGTGCACCCCACACAGCTCTACGAAGTGATCCTTGGGTTTGTCATGTTCTACGTGCTGTGGCGCCTGCGAAAGCACACACATCGCGAAGGGTGGCTGTTCGGCGTGTGGTGCCTGCTGGCGGGTGTCGAACGGTTCATCGTGGAGTTTTTCCGGGCCAAGGATGACCAGACCACTGCGGGACTCACGTCGGCCCAGATCATTGCCCTGACCGTATTCGCCATTGGTCTTGGCATTCTGGCGACCCGTCGGGGTCAGACGCCGCGACCCGCTGGCGCGTAGCGACGCCGCGGGCCGGAGTGGATCGGCTCGCACCGGTGCGCTCAGGGAATACCGGACAGATTCGTCAGGAAATTTCCCGAGGATACTGCTCCCTATTGCATCCGAATAGCGACCGCGTATATACTCCAGTACACGCTTTGAGAAACATTCTCATCTAACGCTGTGGCCTCGCAACTTCCCACCCTCGATCAGCAGATCTCGCCGAATGCGCAGCGCACCTGTGCGCTCGCGGCGTGTCGTCCGGGCAGTCGTGCCACGGTCGTCGATATTGGGTGCGCCACCGACGAGGCCTGCCGGCTGCGGGCGCTCGGACTTTGCGAAGGCACCGATGTGAGTGTCATCGACGCCCGTCACGCGATGCTGCTCGATGTGCGCGGCACTCGGCTCGCACTCGGCTCGGCCCTCACGGCGGGCATCATGGTTCAGCCGCTTCCCGCACGCGGCTGACGGGCGAAGGATCGGGACGTTCCCACGTCCTCGCCTCGTAACACCGTTGCCTTCTGGTCGTGAGCACGCTTCAGACTCCGCATCGCGCCCCTGCCGCGGCCAGTGATTCCAACGGAACGCCCTCCTCGGCGCGCGACACGTTGCGCGTTGCCATCATTGGCAATCCGAACACCGGCAAGACCACGCTCTTCAATGCGCTGACCGGGCTGCACCAGCGTGTCGGCAACTTTGCGGGCGTTACGGTCGAGCGAGTGGAAGGCAGCTTCAAAGGTCCCAATGGCGAGCGGATTACCGTGCTGGATCTGCCGGGGAGCTATTCGCTTTCGGCCGGCTCACCGGACGAGCGCATCGCGCTCGAAGTGCTGCTTGGACGGGATGCCGATCGCTGGCGCCCGGACGTGGTACTCGTCGTGGTTGATGCCAGCCACCTCGAACGCAATCTGTTTCTGACCAGCCAGGTGCTGGAAATCGGCATACCGGTCGTCGTCGCGCTCAATCAGTTCGACATCGCCGAAGCCGACGGTGTGAAGATCGATGTGCCGGAGCTGATCCACGAACTCGGGGTGCCGATCGTTCCCACGGTCGCCAAACGCGGCGAGGGGCTCGAACCCGTCAAGCGTGCGCTGATGACCGCTGCGTCGCTTCCGGCGCCCGTGCGTCACTTCGAGTTGCCGTCTGCGGCCACCGCCGCTCTCGCGCCACTGGTGTCGTGTCTGGTGGCAGACGGACTGTCGCCGGTGGCCGCGAACATGGAAGCCCTGCGACTGTTGGGGGTGGATCACCCCGAAGCGCATGTCGCGCGAGTGCCCGGCATCCACGATGCGATCACGCGCGCGTCCGACGCACTGCGGACCGCGGGATTTGTCCCGGGACGTTTCGAAGCCGAGTCGCGGTATGCGTGGATCGCGCGCGTGCTCGACCGCACCGTCGCGCGACGTGTCAACTCGCTGCACACGTTCAGTGATCGCATCGACGGGTTTGCGCTGCACCGCGTGTGGGGTCCGGTGATTTTTCTGGTGCTGATGGCCGTGGTCTTTCAGGCGGTGTTCTCGTGGGCCACACCGCTCATGGATGGCATCGAAGCCGTTATCGCCGCAGCGGGGCGCGCACTCGGCAGTCGCCTGCCGGAGGGGGATCTGCGCAGCCTCGTCGTCGACGGCATCTTCGCGGGCGTCGGTTCGGTGCTCGTGTTCCTGCCACAGATCGCCATTCTCTTCGCGTTCATCGGCGTGCTCGAACACTCCGGGTACATGGCGCGTGCCGCGTACCTCATGGATCGGGTGATGCGCCGCGTCGGACTGCATGGCAAGAGTTTCATTCCCATGCTGTCCGGCTACGCCTGTGCCGTACCGGGCATCATGGCCACGCGCACCATCGAAGATCCAAAGGATCGACTCGCCACCATCATGGTGGTGCCACTGATGAGCTGTTCGGCACGGCTTCCCGTGTACACGCTGCTGATCGGGGCCTTCGTGCCGCCGACCGCTCTCATGGCGGGCATCACGTTGCAGGGGATGACGATGCTCATCATGTACCTGCTGGGCACGGTCGTTGCGCTGCTCGTGGCGGCGATTTTCAAACGCACGCTGCTCAAGGGTCCTGTGCGCCCGATGATCCTCGAACTGCCACCCTATCGGTGGCCCAGTCTGTCGTCGCTGGCGGTGTCTGTTGCGCAGCGCTGTCAGCTGTTTCTGCGCCGCGCGGGCACGGTGATTCTATCGCTGTCGATTTTGTTGTGGGCGCTGGCGACGTACCCGAAGACAGCGCCGGACGCGTCACTGTCGCCGGCGCAGCAGCAGGAACAGCAGCTCGGACATTCCGTGCTGGGCCGCATCGGACACGCGATGGAGCCCGTCGTCCGCCCTCTGGGGTATGACTGGAAGATCGGCGTGTCCATTGCGGCCAGCTTTGCGGCCCGCGAAGTGTTCGTCTCGACCATGAGCACGATTTACGGCGTGGGCGACGCTGGTGATGCCGATCAGGCCCTGCAGTCGCGGCTGGTGGCGGAGCGCAATCCGACCACGGGCGCGCCGGTCTACACGCCGCTCATCGCCGTGGGGCTGATGGTGTTCTACGTCTTCGCGCTGATGTGCATGAGTACGATCGCCGTCACGGTGCGCGAAGCGGGTGGTGGACGCATCGGGTGGGGTTGGGCCGCCTTGCAGTTCGGATATATGCTGGCGCTCGCGTATGTCGCCGCGTGGGGCGTGTACGCCGGCGGACGCGCGCTTGGCTTTGGAGGCTGACATGCTGCAAACCGTAGCCGTTCTGACCATCGTGGCGCTCGCCGTGCTGTTCCTTGCTCGGCGCGCCTGGCTCACCATGCGTGCAGCCAAGGCAGCGTCGGCGAAAGGCTGCGGTCCGGATTGCGGCTGCGGGTGAAGGCGAGCAGCCAGCACACGGTTTCTACCGCAGCACCTCGCGCCCACGCTCCCAGCTTTCGTCTGCGGCCGCAAAGACCAGTCGAATAGCTTCGACCCACATCCGCCAATCGGCGAGGCGGGTGTCGAGGTCACCGCCACGCAGGGCATCGGCGGCCAGCGCCAACCGCGTGAGCGCGTGAAACAGCGGCTCCGCGTCTTCCTCGAGTGACGCTTCGATGGCGCGCTGCGTGGCCTGGTCTGTCGGCGCGTGAATCGCGGCCAACTCGGCGATGACACGCGATATCGTTTCGCGCAGTCGCCCCGCATCGAACAGCGTGAGCTGACGCAACGGATCGCTGACGCCTTCCACCGCCCGGCGCGCGGAAAGCAGCGGCGCAAACCATGTATCGTGCGATGTGCCCGGCGAGCCACGGAGCGAGCCAAGCGAGCGCAGGCCGCGTGTGAGCTCCGGCATGACACACGCGCGATCGAGCAGCTGGGCGCCGAGCGCACGCAGCGAGTCGTCGCCGGTCAACTCGAGGACGTCGCCGCCTGCGAGATAGAGCGTCAGGCGGGACGGTCCCAGCGAGGCGCCGTCGATGCCGTCAAAGGCCAGACGCCAGGGCGCGGCATTCGCCCACGCCAACACCACGGCGTGCGGCTCTAGCGACAGCTGCGCCATCGCGTCGATCTCGCGGCCGCGAACGATGCCCAGCACGCGCGCGGACACCCGCGGCGATGCGAGCGATCCCTCGTGCCCGATGTTGAGCGACTCAGGCAAGGATCGCCGCCAGGACGGCGTCCGTGTCTTCCAGCGTGGCAAACACTGCGGCCGGCTGGTGCGCGGCCAGATCGTCGACGGAGTACCGGCCGGTGGCGACGCCGATCGCGCGGACGCCGATGGAACGACCGCACTCGATATCGGCCGGCGTGTCACCGATGATCACGATGCGATCTCCCGCCATCGGTGCACCGAAGAAGGACTCGGCGCGTTGTTGTGCGATGCCAGGCAGTTGTCCGCGTTGCTCGTGATCGCTGCCAAACGCGTTCACGCGAAACTGCTCGAACGACACACCAACGGCACGCAGTTTCCGGCGCGCACCGTGTTCGATATTGCCGGTCAGCAAGCCGAGCGTCGCCCGTTCGTGTGCATGCAGCGCCTCCAACAGTGGCGGCACGCCACCGCACAATCGGGACGCGGCGGCGTCGCGCGCGAGTTCTGCGTCAAGTCGGGTCACATAGAGTTGCAGGACGTCGTCCATGCGCGCGGTGATGATCGCATCGTCAACGCCGGCGGCGCGCATTTGTTCGCGCGCGATCTGACGATCCGTTTTGCCGTCGTAGCGGTACTGACGATCGCCGGTGTGGCCGAACACCTCGAGCAGCGCGCCTTCCATGGCGCGCCGACCGGCGCCATCGGTCCAGAGCAGCGTGCCGTCGATATCAAAAAGAACGAGTTTCACAGGACCGGGTTCACGAGTGGGCGGCGGATTGGGCGGGCACAGCAACCGGTGACTTACGCGCGCCAGTTGATCGGGACAGCAACAGCCCACCCGTTATCAACGCCGCGCCCAGCAATTGCCAGCCCGTCGGCCGCTCGGCGAGGACCACCCACGCGACCGACAGTGCGATGATCGGTTGCAGGTTGCCGTACATGGCGGTGCGGGTCGGTCCCAGCACGCGCACGCCGTGATAGAAGAGCAGATACGCGACGACCAGCGCGCCGATGCCGGCGTACATCACCGCCCCCCACTCGAGCGGCGTCACCGATGCAAAGGGCAGCGCGCGCAGCGCCGGCGTGGCCACCACCAGCAGGAGGGCCGCACCGCTCGCCATGGTGATGGACGACAGGTGAATCGGATGCGCGCGTTCCGTGTACGGTTTGAGCAGCACGCTGAACAGCGCCCACATCAGACTACCACAGGCGATGAAGGCCGCGCCGATCAGCGCCGACCCACTGGCTTCCAAACCGTGCGTACTGCCCACGACGCACACGACACCGACCAACTGCAGGCCGATGCCGGCCCATCCACGCAGCGGAAGCCGTTCGCGGCCAAGCAGATGGGAAATGATCGCGATATAGGCAGGCCCGGCGGCGACGACCAGCGCCGCAATGCCGGCACGCGTGCGAGCCATGCCAAGAATGAAGAGCAGCTGGTAGAGGCCATTGCCGATGACGCCCAGCAGCAGCAGATGCAGGACATCGCGGCGCGGTGGCCAGCGGTGTTTGCGCAGCGCAAAGGAAAGCAGTGCCAGCACAACCGCCGCAAGCGCCACGCGCAGTCCGTTGAACGCGAACGGCTCGAGTGTCCGGATCCCGGCTTTGACGACGCTGTAGTTGATGCCCCAGATGAGGGCCATCAGCAACAGCCCGGCATCGGTCGCGCCAAAGGACGGTCGGGTGGTCATCCCGAATAGTAGGCACCCGAACACATCCGGTGTACCTTCCCGGCATGCACGTCTCTTTTGCGCTCTTCGCCGATGCGGCGAACCTCTCCCAGGAAGGGAAGCTCAATATCCTCGGCGTGTTCGACGCGGTTCACGTCGGACAGTTTCCCGCCCTGCATCCCCGGGCCACCTTCGTGCTGCGCCTCAAGGGGGCCAGCAGCGATGTCGGGACACACGTGATGACGCTGCAGTGGGTGAACCCGCGCGGAACGGTCCTCTGGACATCGGACGCCGAACTGGCCATCCAGTCGCCGCCGAATACCGCCGCGGAAATGGACATGCCCGTTATCGTGCAGATCGACCTGCCACTCGATGTCATCGGCGATTATGCGATGGTGGTCGACCTGGACGGCGAGCGGCACGGCGAGGCGATTCTGCATGTGCGCGCCGGCGCGCCGATGGCGATGCCGGCGCCGGGGTCGATGATGTTGTCGTGATGTGGCGGAACGGCGAACGGCGCCATCAGTGACTCGCGATGAGCGATCGGCTATGGCGGTGCAGCGATCGCCGATCGCGAGTAACCGATAGCGTAGTTCGCTGGTCACCCCCGCCTCAAATAATTCGACGTACCCCGACGCACTGCGCCCGCAGCCGCGCGACGTACGGATCGCCCGAGTGCAATTGCTCCACCGCGATCCCGCCGCGCATGAGCGCACTGTGCACCATGCGATGACCGGGCAGTGCGATGGCGACATGCGTGACTCGCAGATCCTCGCGGTCCGAGAAGAACAGCAGATCGCCCGGGGCATGTTCGTCGGACGCATCGTCGGAGACTGCAGTGCCGACCTGTGCCTGCTGCCACGCATCGCGCGGTAACTGCACGCCGTGCAGGGCGAAGATGCGCTGTACAAACCCCGAGCAGTCGCAGCCCCAGGGCGTCACGCCGCCCCACTGATAGCTTGCACCAGTGAACCGCGATTCCGCGCTGCGCGCCAGCGCGTCCGCGTTGGTGGGAAACTGCGAATCACGCAGCGCCGCATCGAGCGCGGCTCCGCTGCTCACCTCTGCACCGGGCGCGATGCGGGCCCCCAGCGGGAGCTGGCGCACCGTGCCGAGCACATCGCGGATCACGCAGCCCAGCGACAGGCGCCACGTCGACTCGCCTCCCGAGGAGGGCATGAGGTAGCCAGCGTGTGTCCAGCCTTCGTAGCCGTCGATGCCGCGCACCTGCAGCCAGTCGCCGCGGCCATCCATCACCGATACGACCTCGCCGGCAAGCAGCTGTGAGGTCAGTGACGCGGAAATGCGCGCGTCACCAAGCAATGGCGCGATTGCACTGCGCACCGTCTTCGTTTGTGTATCGGACATCGGGAGCTTACGGGCGAACGAGTGACTCGCGGATGAGGGCGTCGAGTTCGGCCAACTGGAACGGTTTGGCGATAACCGGACGCTTGGTAGCGTACACGAATTCCGCGGCGGCGGGGCGACTCAGATCACCGGTCATGAACACGACGCGGGCGGCCATGGCGGCGTTCCCCTCAATGAGCGACCGATACACATCGCTGCCGGGCATGTCCTGCAGGCGGAGATCGAGCAGGATCAGGTCGAACTCCCGGTTATTCAGCAACTCGAGCGCCGCCGCGCCGGTGGCCACCGCATCGACCTCGTATCCCTGACGCCGCAGATAGCGGCTGATGGCCGTGCGCAGCGTCAGCTCGTCCTCAACGACCAGCAACGAGCCGCGCGTGGGCACGTCTGTCGCAACGGCGGCCGACGGAGCAGCTGGTGCATCCGGCGCTGCCGCCAGCGTCATGGCGGGCAGGCTCACCGTGACCGTGGTTCCGCGGCCAAGCGACGAACGGACGTCGAGCGTCCCGTGATGCTCCTGGACGATCTGCCGCGCGATGGACAAGCCGAAGCCTTTGCGCCCCTGCTGCGTGCGCGTGGTGTACATCGGCTCGAAAATGCGCGTCAGATCCGCCGGCGCGATGCCCTGCCCGGTATCCGAAATCTCAATCGTGACACGGTTGCCGGAGGCCTTGTGCGTCGCGACATGAATGGCGCGCGTCCCGCGCGCGTCCATCAGGGCTTCGTCGGCATTGAGCAGCAGGTTGAGCAGCACCTGCTGGAGGCGCTGCGCGTCGCCGTACACGAGCGGCAGATTGGACTGCAGCGACATGCCGATGGTGACACCCGCGCGCCGTCGTCCGTAGCCGTGCAGCTCCACGGCGCGTTGCACCGTGCGATTGACATCGATGGGACGCTCCACGCCTTGCGCATCACCGGCGGCGTCGAGCAGCTGCGTGAAGATGTGAGACATGCGGCGTGCTTCGGTCGCGATCTGCACAAACACGTCCCGTTGCGTCGCGCCGCTGGTGGGTGATGCCACTTCCAGCTCCGTCAGCGCCAGCAGCGTCGTGAGCGGATTGTTCAATTCGTTGGCGACACCTTGCAGCAGTTCGCCGGCGCTGGCCAGCCGCGATTGCTGCGCGTTGATCTCGCGCAGCAGCTCTTCATCGGTGATATCGCGCATGATGCCGAGCGCGCCAACGACCGTACTGCCTTCGAGGATCGGGGCGGTGGTGATCGTGCCAACGCGCGACGCGCCCTGTGCGCCGACGCAACGCAGCTGCGCGCGCTGCCGGCTTCCCGCCAGGGTGCGTTCGAGCAGTTGCTGCGTCGCCGCGTGATCGCGCACATCCACCAACGTGGTGCACGGCGCGCCGATCAGGTCGTGGCGCGGCCGTCCCGCCGCCATCAACAGGCCGCGGTTGACCGACGTGAATCGGCCGTTGATGTCGACGGTGAAGATGGCATCACTCGCCGAATCCAGCAGCCGTTCGTAGTTGGCTTCCGAGCGCGCCAACGCGGCTGCGTCGGCGTGCTGATCCGTGACATCACGCAGACAGGCCACCGTACCGGTCACCCGGCCCACCTCAAACAGTGGCGCGCTGCTGACGGCCACCAGCCGGCGCGTGCCGTCCGCGCACTGGATCGTGCATTCGTAGTGCTGCGGCGATCCGTCGCGCGCGGCACGCTCCCGGCGCGACAGCTCCGCACGGGATTCTGCGGCCGTCAGCGAGGCGGTCGCCAGTCCAATCACGTCCTCGGTCCGGAAGAGCGCCTGCGCCGCGGCATTCGCAAACGCAATGCGGCCGTCCAGCCCCGTAATCACGATGGCATCCGTGACCGTCTCGAGGACGCGCCGGTGACGCTCGGCCAGCCGATGCGCCGAGGTGACATCGTCGAAGGTGACCACGCAACCGCCGTCAGGGTGCGGCGCCACCACGAATTCAAACAGGCGCGCGTTCGGTTCGTCGCGCACGATCTCCCGCACCGGCGTGCCGTCAGTGAGCGAGCGCTGCACCAAGGCCGTGAACACACTCGCGGCGGTGGTCGCGCTGCCCAGCAACGTGACGCCGAACGACTTGCCCAGCAGCGACTGAATCGGTACCTGGCAGAGGTCTGCCGCGCGTGCGTTGCAGCGCTTGACGATCATCGCGTCATCCAACACCACCATGCCGTTGGCGATGGCGTCAAACGCCACTTTCCACTCACGGGTGGCACGTTCGACTTCTTCGAACAGCCGGGCATTGACGATCGCGACCGCCACGTGATCGGCCAGACGCTGCAATACGCGCGCGTCTTCGCCGGTGAACGGCGTGTCGCGATTGATCACCGCGAGCGCGCCGATGGTACCGCGTGCCGTGATCAGTGGCGCGATGGACGTGCGCTGAATCTGCGCCAGCCGCTGCACGGTGCGGGACGAGCGCGGATCGTGCGGAAAATCGTTGCACACGATGAGCTCATTCGCGGTCACCGCCGTGCCAAGCAGACTCGACCCGACCGGCAGGTGCACCCCGGCCAGCACATCGGCCGCGCCCACGGCCGCCACGATGTGCATGTAGTCTTCATTGCGGAGCGCGATGCATGCGCCTTCGACACCCAGCAGCGACACCGCGTGGCGCAGGATCAGGCGCAGCACTTCACCCAGACGCAGGGATTCGCCGACCGCACGGGCCACATCGGCCAAGGCTTCGGTCTGCCGACGTTCACGTTCGCTCTCGGCGTACCGTCGTGCATTGGCGAGCGCCGTCGCGGCCTGTGATGCCATGGTCGCCAGCACTTCTTCGTCTTCGGCGCTGAACACTTCGGTGGACGTGGCGTGCACGGCCAGGACACCCGCCAGCTGTATGCCGGTCAACATCGGCACCGCCAGCAGCGACGCCGCCGGTCCCGAGTCACCGACCACATCGTAGGTCGAGAGCGGCGGCGCGAGTCCCGCCTTCTCACGCGCGCGATCCCCCTCGCGATCACCGACGCGCACCGGTCGTCCGGTTCGCGCCACTTCGGCGATGATCCCATCGCCGAGTCGTACGGTCCCGCGCGGACGTTCCACGCCGCGAACGGTGCGCAGCGCCGTCACGAGAATATCCTCGTCCAGATCGGGGATGCCGATGGTCACCCCTTCCGCACTGGTCGCGCGCATCGCCTGCCGCGCGAGCTCGCGCATGATCTCGTGTTCGTCGAGTGACCGCGCCATCGCGGCGCCAGCCTCCTGCAAACGCTGCAGCCGCTCGGCGCGCCGCTGCGCGAGGTTGCGCAGTGCATCAAACGCGAGACGTGACGACAGGTGTCGGAAAAGACTCGAAAGCTCTCGACGCTCCGCCGCCGTCGGACGGCGTCCACTGCGCGGCATTACGAGTTTCACGATGCCCAGCAATTCGCGATCGGCGCCCGTGAGCAGGCCCAGCGCCAAGTCCGTTGGCAACCAGGCAATACCATCACCGCGCGGCGTCGGGTCGGCAGCGAAGAACTCACGGGCAACCCACGGATCGCTGCCGTCCAGCAGGTACACGTCATCGAGGCGAAAACGCTCGAGTTGCAGGAGTCGGCGGCGCCACACGGCGCCGGGAAGCTTCTGCAAGGCGTGATTGGTCAACCCCGTCGTGTCGGCGACACCGGCGGACACCGACAACGTCACGTTCAGCGACGCATCTCGCAGTGTGATGTCGACGCGGTCAAACCCCATCGCGTACAGGGTGTCGGCGGCCGCACGCACACGGCCAGCCGTCGGCTCGGCGCGATCGATGGCATCGAGCGCGTCCGACAGCGAGGGCGCAACGGGCGTGGCGGGGGTATCGAGCGAGGACGACATACGATCAATAAGGACGAATAGCGGCGGCGGCGGGAAACACTCGGAAACGCCCGGAACGCGGCCAGGGGTTCCCGTGTCTGCTGCGCCCGAGGACGCTAGAACGTCCAGACACGGAAGAAATCGATGCCGATTTGCGGCGGGGTCTGCTGAAACGTGCGCGAAAAGCCCAACCGCCCGCACGATTGGGCGCTCGAGCCCGGCTCGAGCCCGATCGCGATCGAAAGCCCGCGCTCAAAGCGTCGCTCCAGTTTGATGCCCAGTCCCTGGGCGAACAGCGACAATGCATCGCCGCCGCCCGAGTTCTGTGGTGCCAGGCCGCAGAGCCCGGTCGTGAAGGCAAAGTACGTGTTGCGCGCCACCTGACCGCCAACGCCAACACGCGTGGACGCGAGAATCCCAAGTCCGCTCTGACGCAGGTTCGCGACATCGCCCGTCGCGAGCGAGGTCGGTTCGACTTGCACCACATCGAAGCGGCCACCGGCCAGTCGACTTGACAGATAGCTGCCCGCCAGACGCAGCGCCAGCGTCGCCCCCTGCTCGGCGTAATCGGCGCCAAAGAGTGCGTACGCGGGCTCGCCCGTCACGAGATAGCTGAGCATATCACTTTCGGGGAGCGGCGGATTGTCGGCGCTCGACAGTGCCAATGTTGGCCGGTTGAGCGTCCCACCGATGCTCACGCGAATATTGACGTTCTGCCGGTTGGAATTGGCCCGCAGTTCGCGCACGGTATGCAGCGCCGTGATGTCGAGCGCCGGTTCGAGATCGGGATCACCGTAAAACCGCACCACTCCGCGATCCACCTCAAAGCTGGGGCGCGCGATGCCGAGATTGAGCTGATACGTCCCACGTTCCACCACGAGCGAATCGGAGAGGGCCAGACGCGCGCGTTGGCCGTCGCGGCCGGCCGCTCGCGTCACGCGCAACGATCCGCCCATCTTGAGACTGGCATCCGGCGAGCGCAGCCAGACGTCATCGCCGATGTTCACGCGGACGTTGTCCAGCACGAGGTTCTGCACCAGTGCACTGGGCGCCGACGGCAGCAGCGTGTTCATCCCCAGCGATGTCGTATCGATGAGGTCGAGATTGTCGGCGAGGTCGAGCCCACGCCGCGGCGCCAACGCGTTGATGTACACCCGTCCGCGATCGATGCGGACCGCACCGCGCACACGCGGCGCATCGCTGTTGCCGGTGAGCGTGATGGGCGTGGTGGTCGTCAACACCAGCGTCGCGGTGCGGGCCTTGTCGATGGCGACAAAGTTGTTGGCGGCCAAGCGCAGGTCAAACGCCGGCCGTTTGGGATCGACCAGACTGATGGTACCGCTGACTCCGAGCGAATCAGACGCGGCACCGCTGATCGCGCCGAAGCGACGCACGAAGACCGTGTCATCCGCCAGGCCGATGTCGGCCGTGGCGTGATTGAGACTGATGCCCAGATTGGCAAGCGTGAGTGAGGCGCTGTCGAGCAACACCTGACCGCGCAGCCGCGGTCGTTCCCATGTGCCCGTCAACGCCACGTCGGTGGAGAAACCGCCGCGCGCACTTGTGACGTCCGGAAACAGCGATTCAAGCAGTGCCAGATCGGCACGGTTGCTCAGAATGCGACCCGACAGTGCTTCGTCGCGTTGTCGCGTGCGTCCCGTGACCAGCGCGAGGTCCAACGGCAGCGAGGCGGAGGCCGCCAGCGCATCTCGTCCTCCCACACCAAGCGATGCCTGCACAGTGAGGCGTAGTGAATCGTAGTGTGCGGTCGCATCGAGCGCGCTCAGGCGTACGCGGCCCGCCACGGCGTCACGCACCGCCAGCTCACCGTCCATCCGCGGACGCTCACGTGTGCCGGACACGGACACGGTCGCCGAGGCGACACCGCCGCGTAATCCGGTGGATTGCAGCAGACGGCCGAGATCGCCCAGCGGCACGCGATCCGCGTCCAGCCGGCCGCGCACGGCGCCCGAGTCCCCGATGACACCCCGCAGTGAAAACCGCCCGGTGTCGGTATGCATGAGCACCAGCGAATCGAGCGAGCCCGTGCGACGGCCGGTGATCTGAAAGACCGCTGGCGCCGCCAGCGAAAACCCGCGCGCCGGCGCGCCAGCGCTATCCACGCGAATGCCCAGCGTGTCGACCGCGACCGTCGACGTGTCGCCGTGGCGACTGACTCCGCCCGTGACGGCAATCCGCGATTCCGCCGGCGTTCGCAATTCGACCGCAAACCGCTCGGCCAACCCGCGGGCGAGCGTGGAACGTCCCGCTGCAGAGGCAATGTCGATGCCCGCCGCCCGCGCCGAATCGATCGTCAGACGAAGCAGACCGTCGCCGCCATGCAGAATGTCGCGCACGGACAACGAGACGTTGGTCCGTGCAGCGCGCGATGTGCCGAAGACCAGATCGGCAGCATCCAAACGCGCGTCGAGCGACAGTCCCTGCGTATCCAGCGAGTCGATCGACCCGGCCAGTCGACCGCGGATTTCAATCGTACCGCGCAGCGTATCGGCGGGCGTGACCCAGCGGGTGAGTGAGTCGCCCGACTGCAACCAGGGACGCAGGCCGCCCAGTGAATCCACGGCGATGGTGAATTGCAGCGAGTCCGCTCGTGACGCGAGCAGCCCGAGCCCGCCGCGACCCGTCATCCGCAGGGCAGAGCTCTCGATGGTGAGCGTATCGACCGCCACATGGCCGGAGTCGAATCGCACCTGCGCGGATCCGCCAAACACGCGCACATCGGCCACGCGCGAAAACTGATCGATGCTGGCACGCATGGGTCCGCGCAGTGAGGCGAGATCGGCACCCTGCACGTTGAGATCGCCGACGAACGACAGCGAGGACAGCGGGAAGCGCGAGTCGCCGAAGATCGATTGCGCGTTGGCCTTGCTGACGCGGAATTGCCCCTGCGCGCCGAACGTCGGCTCGAGTGCGTCGGCGCGGCCATTGTACGCAATCTCACCACCCTCACCCGCGAGGGTCGTGGCGAGCGCAAAATCCTCCGCCATGCCACTGGCCTTGATGACGCCAACTGCGCTGCCGCGCAGCGGCATGTTGGGATACGAGCGGGAGAGCGTGGTATACGAGAGCGGTGACGCCTGCATGTCCACGTCGAAGAACACCCCCTCGGGCAGCAACGTGTACTTGCCGCTGCCGGTCAGATGCGAGGGCATGCCCGGTCCGTCGACGTGCTCGAGGTCGGCATTCGAAAAGCGTGCGTCGTACCACAGCGAATCCAGGCGCATCGTGCCGCGTACAATGCCATTGAGTTCGGGGAACAGCGGATTCACAAAGCGCGGTGTGCGCAGATCCAACTGATCGATGCGAAGATCCACCCCGCTCAGGATCGCCTCCGCCGGGATGAAGATGTCGAGCATCCCCGTGGCGACGCCGGATGAACGCGCGCCGGGCACGTGCGCGTCGTCAAACGCGAAGGTGGCCTCGTCGAGTTTGAACCGGGTTACGGGCCCGCCGCTCGCCACAACCCGTCCGTTCAGATTGCCCTGCCAGTCGTACGGAAACGGCTCGCCGTTGAACTGACGCAGCAGATCGGTGTGCGCCGGCTTGAGATCAAGCGCGACGTCGGTCACGCGCAGGACTTCGGCGCCCACACCGAAGGTCATGCGGCCCGTCAGATGCGACCGCATGGCACGCGCATCCATGTTGCGCAGCTGATACTCGATGACGCTCAGATTTTTCGGATCGTTCTTGATCGTCAGCTGTGTGCTGCCACCACCCGTGCGCGGCAGCGATTCGTCGATCCACGCCACATCCGACATGGCGACCGTGTCACCCTGAATGCGAATGTCATAACGCACCGGCAGTTTGCTGCCCCACACCACTTTCGCCGATCCTCGTCCCGACGAGCGCGCCAGATTGAACCGGGCGCCGTCCATCCAGAGGCTGTCGCCGAGCATGCGCACGGTGCCCTGCATGTTGCGAAACCAGAAGGGTGGATACACCCACACCACATCGAGTTTGCGCACCGCGAACTTGAGTCCCGCCGAGTCGGGATCGGCGATTCGTGTGCGTCCAAGCGCCAGATCACCGCGCGCGAACCGATAGACCCGCACCAGTCGGCTGTGCACCGTGTCCCGGCGAATTTCACCATCCAGCCGGGTGAGGTTGTACGTGAGCGCGCTATCCCGCTTCACGCCCTTGAGCGAATCGGGAAGCGTCCACGGCTGCACCACGATCACCGATGCCTCGTGCAGCGCGGTGGTGTCGATCACCACATAGTCGCCGAACCCGCCACGCCGGCGTGGCAGCTTGGGACCGCCGCGATTGAGCGCGCGACGAAAGTTCCAGTCGTCTTTGCCGTAGTCGACAATGGTGATGTGCGGCCGCGTCACGTCGAGCGACTTGATCACGATGCGCCGGTCGAGCAGATCGCGCGGATCGTACGTGACGCGAATCGGACCCGTGCGAATGAACGGTCGTCCGTTCGGTTCGCGCAGTTCGAGCGAGTCGATGGTAATGTCGCTGAACAGCGTGCCGCCCACGCGGCCCACGTACAACTGGCCGGGCAACGCCGCGTTGAGCGTCGGCACCAGCGCGCGCATGATCAGCGCGCGACCACGGTCGGTTTGGGTCAGCATCGCCACCGCGGACACACAGATCGCCGTGATCCCGAGCAGGACCGCCGCAGTGGCAAGCACGATGGTGCGGCGACGTGGAGCCATCAGAACGCTTGCCCGATCCAGATGCTCGGATTGAGGCGCCGCAGAAACCCGTTGTTTCGAACCGGGCGAAAGGTGGACGGGCAGGCCCCGCTGTCCTGTGACGGGGGCAAGGCACTGCTGCCCGCACCGATGACGGCCAACGTGTTGCCGGGACTCACGCAATACAGCGGTGCGATGCCGCCCTGCAGCGGGGCATTGAAATACGCCGCACCGGCGGGGAGTCGATACGGGTTGTAGCCAAAGTCGATGCGGATCGCGCCAAAGGGCGACACGATGCGCACGCCGAGTCCCGGCGTCACCTTGACGGACGGCCCGTCGTCTTCGAGCGCGTTGTCTGCCGAACCCGTGCCGCGATTCCAGAGGCGACCGGCGTCGGCAAACATCGCCAGCTTGAGCAGCCGCGGAGCGACGGGACTGGGCACCTGCAGTTCGAGATTGCCCACGATGAGCGTGTTGCCACCCGTCGGCACGACGCGCTCGGTGGCGATCCCCGCCGTGTCGGCACGATAGAACGTCTGTCCGTTCTCGGAGACGGCCCGATAGCCGTTCACGATGTACACGGCCGGCCCGAGTTCATTCTGCCGGAATCCGCGCACCGTGGTCGGCCCACCAGCATACAACCGTTCCTGCGGCGGAATAAAGCGATCGAGCGACAGCGACGTCCCGCCGCCGTACACCAGACCACCACGCAAGTGCGCGGTGAGCGTGCTGCCGCCGAACACCGCACGATACCAGGTGGCATCACCGGTGCCGCGATTGAACTGCTGCGTCTTGTCGGAGCCAATCAGCGTGGATGCGTGCCGCGCCGTCAGACGCAGCGTGGTGCCGGAGGTCGGACGCAGAGGATCATTGGCGCGTTCGCGAAGCACCGAGTACTCGAGCGCCGCAAGCCGGTTGTTGCGCTGCAGAAAGCCGCGGGCATCGGCGTCACACGCGTTGAACACGGCGCAGAAGAACGCGGGCTCCGCTTCTGTTCGTCCGAGCTCGACGGAATACGTGAGCGTGCTCGGCCAGCGCTGCTGCAGCGGATTGGTCACCGACAGCGCACCGCCGATCGGGGTGCGACGCAGAAAGGCCTTGTACTCGGAGAGCGTTGAACTGAACAGCGTCACCGTGGGCACACGCGTCTGACCGGCGCGCACGGGCTGGCGCACCGTCACGGCCGTGTAGTAGTTCAGCGTGCGGCTGTACGGATCGGAACGCGCCTGCCCCTGACACAGGTTCGGCGCGCCGTCCAGTGGCGCGCCGATGCCGATCTTGCTCACGCGCGCCGTCAGATCGAGACGCTGCGCATACGGCAGAAAATCGCGATCGGTCAGCGAGCCCTGCATACGAAAACAATCGAGCGTCGCCCACCCCAGTCCGCCGCGCGCAGCCCACCGGTCGCCTTCGACAAGATTGGCGACCAGGTTCACAATCGAGTCGCCGGCCGGCTGCAGACTGTCCGGCTGCAGATCCACGCGCTCGAACGCGTCGGTTTGGTAGAGACTGCGCTGCGCGTCGATGATGGCGCGCGCGGAATAGAGATCGCCGGTGCGAAGCCCCATCGTGCGTCGGATCGTCGCGTCGGCGACGCGGCGCGGACCACGTCCCGTCGTATCCA
>JAGNMU010000202.1 GCA_017991005.1 Gemmatimonadaceae bacterium
GTGCGGGTGGATGGCAGCGGGCAGCTCCGCGTGTCACTCAGCAATCTGGCACGTCGCGGCGTGTTTTTTGTTCCGGCTCGTGATCTGCTGTTGCCGAGTCTGACCATTGAGCAGCAGATGTGCACAGCGCGTGACCGATTCGGCGGCACCGCCGATCTTGCGCAGATCGCCATGCAGCTTGGCATCGCCGATCGCTTGCGCGCGAAACCACCCACGCTCTCTGGCGGCGAGCGCCGTCGGGCCGAATTGGCCGTGGCGCTCGCACGCAACCCCGCTGTGTTGATTGCGGACGAACCACTCCGCGGAATTACGCCGCTCGATGCCGAGGCGATCATGGGAGCGCTGCGTACCTGTGCCGCGCAGGGCGGTGCGGTGATTGTCACTGGTCACGAGCTGCCGCTTCTGCTGCCGCATGTCGACCGCGTGACGTGGTGCCACAAGGGGTTTACTCGCGACTTTGATGATGTCGGGGCAGCAACGGCGGATTTTGCGTTTCGGAGGGATTTTATGCCTGGGGTGTAAGGACAATGGGTTTGCGTCGACTTAGTACAGATGACGGACTTGAGACAATGGACTTGAGAGAACGGACTGAAGGCATGGGACTTTAGACGACGGACTCGCGACGACGGACTCGCAGCGACGGACTCGCGACGACGGACTCGCGACGACGGACTCGCGACGACGGACTCGCGACGACGGACTCGCGACGACGGACTCGCGACGACGGACAGGGACCGGGCTGCGCGATGGGCGCGCTCTCGGGCGGGCCTACCGCCCTGTGCGTGCCCCTGCGCGTTCCGCCGCGAAATCGGCGTACTGATCGGTGGCGATGAAATCCACCCCGGTGCGTATCGCGGCCTGCCATCGGGTGCGTGCAGACGTGAGCGAACCAAAATTGTACGAGGCGGAGAATCCGCGGTTGTCTGCGCGGCCGAATCCATCGAGCGTGTAGAAACGAATCCACAGGCGCTGCGCGTGTGCCCGTTGGACCAGCGACTCGAGACGTGTCGAGTCGGACGCCGTCCAGGCGCGGGCGTTGTTCTGTCCCCCCTCCTCGACAACGCTCCACGGGAAATTCGCCCATCGGGCGAAGTTGTCCGCCGGACGCGGGAGATGATCAGCCGCCGTCATGCGCATCGCACGTTTGGCGCGCATGCCTTTGGTGGCCCCGTCGACTTTGCTCGGCACCACGGCGCCAAATATCCGCAACCGATCGCCGACGGGAATCTCGTCGTGAAAGCGGCGGCGTTGCGCAGAATCGGAACCGCTCAGCACCAGCAACGGACCCACCGTGAGCGCTTCGGCACGATCGGGCGTGTTGGTGCGCGGTGCAGTGGTCAGCCACGCGTCGTACCGGCCAATGACCCGCCAGACATGATCCAGATGCGCCGGCACATTGTCCTTGAAGTCCAGATTGAGCACGATGAGCGGCCACGAGTCGCGCTGGTTCTCGGCCAGTGCGCGCTCCATCAACGGTCGGATGCGTTCAAGAAAGTGTTGCTCGAACGACGGCGCACCGGCAAGCGCGTCATCGTCATGCGCCACAACAGAGGTGTACCCCGGCGAACCGGCGGGTTGGTACCAATACAGATCCTGTTCAATCGCCAGCGGCAGTCCGGTGGCGAGCGCGCGGTCGATGCGGTCGGCCCATTGTCCCCGCTCCGGATAGGCGTTGTGTGCGTCGAGCAGCACACGGGCGCCCGGGCCAAAGCCGTCAGCGCGCGGACGCGTGGTAGCCGGAACAAAAGCGAGCGTGCCCACAAACGACAGGCACGCGAATGACAGACATGCGAGTGTCCGCCAGCGGCGACGCACGCGATGGGCGGGGTGCATCATGGTTTCCTCAACGGGACCCAGTCACGCAGGACCAGCTCCCGATAGCGTGTCACGGCCGCGACGCCGCTGTCATTCACAAAACGATCCATCCGCTGGAGCAACTGAGTGGCGTAGTACTCGGCGGTGCTCTCCGGGTGTCCGCCGCCGCCAAACAGACTGCGGATGATCACGGCATTGGTGTCGCGGGGCAGGGCGCGTACGCTCGAGACATACGACGCAAACCGTCCATCGCGAATCAGATAGTCCTCAACGTTCGAGACGTACAACGTCGACACTCGCGCGTTGTTCACGCGGACGTACCGGCCGATGAGCGACAGCGCGCGTGGCGCCGACAGATCGCCGGTGACGGGCACGACCAGATTGCGGCGCTGCATCGACTTGAGAAACTGGAAGTCGTCCTCACTGGCGAGATAGCTGCGCATACGTCCGCTGGCATCGTGCTCAAGCAGCAGTTGCCGGAGCGTCGGATAGTAGGGCTGCGGCGCACGACCGGCGCTCGTGAAGCGCAGCGAGAGCCCGTCGGTGATGAACGCCTCGTGAAATCGTGAAATCGTCGCGAGGTCGTCGGCCGAGAGCGCGAGACCGGTGCGTTGCACCTGCTCGCGCACGGCACGTTTGGCGCGTTCGATGCTGGCCGGCGTCGCGCGCGCCGAATCGATCCACGCGACCAGCGCCGTGATGGGCCGCGCCGCAAAGGCCGCACTCGGTGTGGGAAGCGGCCGACCGGTCCAGAGTGCGAGGTATTCGGCGCGGTTGGCGGCCGACGCAAACAGCGCCTTGAACAAGAGGTGCTGCAGCATGTTGTCGCGCCGAATGTCGACCAGAAATGCCATGCGCGGCCGCACGCGAGCCATGTAGGTGAAGTTCTGATCGGGTCCGACGCCGATGTACACGCCACCGCGCACGCCCAACCGCTCCATGGCACCGAGCACCTGCTGATACCCCCGCTCATTGGAGATCAGGTTGTCCGTATCGAAGTAGCCACCGACATCCGACATCGCGCGGACGAGTCCGGCGAAGTCGGCGAGACTGTCCGGCAGCGTCTGCGTGACTGTCGCGCGCGGCGCCTGCACGACTTGTGCGCCGGCGGGCACGGCCGACAGCAAGAGTGCGGAGCCGGCGCAGATCACCGGGACGTGGCGCAGCAGACGACGAGACATGCGACAGGTCATGCGAGTGGATGAGTGGAGGTGCGCGCGGATCGGTGGCGACCGGCGGGCGTCATCGCGCACCGTGGAAAAGAGCCGTATGTTCTGCCCATCCGCCACCCCCGGTCCCCGTCAACCAGCCCTCGCACCATGCGCACCCTGATCGTTGCTGCGACAGCCCTCGTCGCTGTCCATGCGTCCGCCACGCTCTCTGCGCTGTCGGCGCAGTCCGCGCCCACGATTGCGCAGTTCATGTCGCCGGCGTCACCGCTGACGTTGGTGTCGGCGAAGAAGGCGGATCGCATCGCGTGGATGACCTACGATCGCGGCATGCGCAATGTGTACACGGCGGCGGCGCCCGACTTCAAGGCCGTGCGTCTGACCAACTTTCTCGACGACGATGGCAGCGATCTCACCGATGTCGAGATCTCCGACGACGGGTCGATCATCACCTTCGTGCGCGGCTCGGCGCCCAACCGGTTTGGCTGGGTGGCGAATCCGTCTCACAGCGCTGACGGCGCAGAACGAGCGATCTGGGCTGTACGTTCGACGGGCGGGCCAGCGTGGCGCGTCGCCGAAGGGGCCGCACCGGAGCTGTCGCCGGATGGGCGCTTTGTGCTGTTTGCCAAGGAAGGACAGATCTATCGCGGGCGCGTGGTTCGCTCCGGTCCCGTGTCGGCGATGGATACGGGCGGCACACCGTACATTCGTGCATGGGGCCGAAACGGCACGCCGCGCTGGTCACCGGATGGCAAGAAGATTGCCTTCGTGAGTGACCGCGAGAATCACGCGTTTGTCGTGGTGTTCGACGTGGCCACGCGCAAGCTGACGTACGTTGCGCCGAGTGTGGACTGTGACGGAGGCCCAACGTGGAGCGCCGACAGCAAGCGGCTCGCGTTCTATCGTCGGCCCGGTGTGCCGTTTGGTTTGCAGACGCAGAGTGGCACCGGCGGCATCGGGAATCCGCCGGGACCGGCGGCCACCCCCAACGCGGTGCGCGCCCCCGGCAATCCATCGGCAGGATGTGGCGGCGGCGGCTTTGGTGGCGGCGGAGGCGGTGGTGGTGGACGGGGCGGTGCGGCCGCTGGTGCGCAGGATTCGCTGCGCACGCGCAATAACATGCGCAGTGCACCCGGTTTTTACACCGCCACGTTTCGCGGTGGCTACACGCTCTCGCTCATGGTGGCCGACGCGGCGACGGGCGCGGCGACCGAGTTCTGGCACAATGCGCCGCGCGACACCGTCTTCACGACGGCCGCCAACATGGAATGGGCGGGCGATCATATCGTGCTCCCGGTGACGGTTCCGCGCGACGAGTGGGAGCGCTGGTATGCGATCAGTCTGAACGGGGGAACGCCCGTGCGTCTCACCACGACCGATGGACTGATTGAGAACGCCACATCCATCAGCTTCTCGCGTGATGGCGGCAAGACTCTGTTCTACTGCACCAATGCCGACGATATCGAGCGACGCCACATCTGGATGGTACCGACCAGCGGCGGCACACCAACTCGCATCTCGAGCGGGACGGGTATCGAGACGTATCCGCAGCCGCTCGCGTCGGGCAAGCAGGTGGCAGTGATCTACTTCGACGCCAAGACGCCTGCATCCATCGCGCTCGTGCCCACCAGCGGTGGTCCGCCGCGGGTGATCTTCCCGACGCTCGGCAAGGACTTCCCGACGCAGGCGCATGTCGTGCCGGAAGTGGTGGAAACGCGAGCGGCCGACGGACTGAAGATCAGCAACACGCTGTTTCTGCCGCAGGATCTCAAGGCCGGCGAGAAACGGCCCGCGATCATTTTTGTTCATGGCGGTCCGCAGCGGCAGATGATGCCCGGCTACCATTACATGCAGTTTTATCACTGGGCCTACGCCGTCAATCAGTGGTTGGCGAGTCAGGGGTACGTCGTGCTGTCGATCAACTATCGCAGCGGTGTGGGCTACGGTCGGAGCTTCCGCAACGCGCCGGGCACACAAGCACGCGGCAATTCCGAGTATCAGGATGTGCTTGCCGGTGCAAAACTCCTGCAGGGGCGAGCCGACGTCGATGCGTCACGCATCGGGATCTGGGGCCTGTCATACGGTGGGTTGCTCACCTCGCAGGCACTCGCGCGGAACTCCGATATCTTCGTCGCCGGCGCCGATCTGGCGGGCGTTCACTTGTACGGCGGGGTGATCGACTCCACCAACCTCGCGTTCCGCTCGTCGGCTGTGGGTGCGATCGATGGCTGGAAGTCGCCGGTGTTTCTCGTGCACGGCGACGATGATCGCAACGTGGACTTCGCGCAGACGGTGGGACTCGTGCAGTTGCTGCGCGCGCGTGGGATCTATCACGAACTGGAAGTGGTGCCGGACGACTTGCACGAGTCGATGCTGCACAAGAACTGGATCCGCACGTTCGACAACATGGGCACGTTCCTGCGCCGCTTCGTGTGGGAGAAACAGAAGCCGCCGGCACAGCACTGACACGAACGACGAGGCGGCTATCGCGCGACGGCGGACGGTGTGGGCAGTACGAGGCCCTGCTTCACGCGAAGTGTAATCTTGCGGGTGTTGGCAAAATCCTCGACCGGGTTACCGCCGAGGACGAGGAAGCTCGCCTCATATCCTGGGGCGAGCTTTCCCAGTCGACGCGACGGGAAGATCGCCACCGGCGTATTCTCGGTCCACCACTTGAGCAACGTCAGGTTGTCCACCGCCCCGAGTTGCTCCAGGTGCGCCGCCTCGAAGTCGGCCGACCGGGAATATTCATCGCTGCCGATGGCAATCAGGACGCCCTGCCGGTGCAGGCGCCGCAGATTCTCGCGCAACATGTCACGGGTGCGACGCGCGAGCGGGGCGCGCGCGCTCGTATCTGGAATCGCCGCGAGCAGTTCCAGCACGCCCCCGATGGTGGTGACCACCGTGATCCCTGCACGCGCGGCTCGTTTGGCGTCGTCGTCGGTGAGTGCGTAGCGCGTCAGATCGCCATAACTCGACGGATCGTCCCGGTCCGGGCGAAAGCCCGGCAGGTGATTGATCTCATTGACCCCCGCATTCACGGCGACCCGAAAATCGTGCGCCGATTCCACGTGTGTGCTGATGCGCAGTCCCTCCGCGTGCGCGCGGGCGACGATGTCCGGCAAGAGCGCAGGGTCCAGACCGCGCCAATCGCGAAACAGACTATCAGCGCGTCGACGCTCGTACTGTTCGGAGTACAGCAGGTACGTCTTGATGAAGTCCGGCCGGTCGGCCAGGATCCGAGACCACTTGGCGTCGAGATCGGCGCGTGAGTCGATGATCCAGTAAAAGCCGCCTTCGCCGTCGGCCTCTGTCCACGATCCCTGGCGAATCTGCCGCTGGGCGATCCCGACCGGGTGCCCGCCGTTCGACGTCAACCCGCCATTGGCGAAAATGGCATCGACGCCGCCGGGAATGTTGATGCGGCCCGAGAGCGGGGTGGTGTATCGCGCGAGTGAGTTGGGGTTCTTCACATAAAACACGCCGCGATCGAGGTGCAGCCGCGTGACCGATTCGATTCGCGTCGATTCGACATTGTGCGAGTGCGCCTCGCCGAAGGGCGGGACCACAAACGCGCCGCCAAGATCGATGGTGGAGTCGACGCGCGCCGGACGCTCCACCAGAAACACCCCATCGGCGACATAGCGGTCGCCCAGGCGAAACGTGGTGCCGTCAAACCAGCGCGCATTCGTGTACGCCTGCACTCCCCGCACCACCTGCGCCGGCAGGGGCGCCGCGCCGGCGATGGCGAGGAGCAAGACGAGCATCCGGTGTGTACCGGTATGGGAACGGCGTGTTACGGACATAGCGGTTGGAAAGGCGGTGGAGTGCGAAAGGTTTACTCCGGGGCCGCAAATGCGCGAGACGGTCCGTCCGCTTGCTTGCCCAGCGCAGTGGCATTGGGCACTATTCGCCACACCATATGAGCGAATCCGTCCCGAGCGACCCGTCCCTCTCCGAGCCGCAGTTTCCCGGCGGTGAGTACGCTATCGACGGCGTCCTGGGCTCGGGCGGCATGGCGGTGGTCTATCGCGCCCGGGACCTGCGTCGGCCGCGCGCGGTGGCTATCAAGATGCTGCGCGCCGACGTGGCGAAGATCATCGGGACGGAGCGGTTCCTTCGCGAGATCGCGGTGACGGCGGCGTTCACGCACCCGCACATTTTGCCGCTGCTCGATTCGGGCGAAACGACGGATGCGCAGGGACGGCGGAGTCCGTACTACGTCATGCCGCTCATCGTGGGCGAGTCGCTCGACGACCGGCTGCGCAAGGAGCGGCGTCTGCCGTTGCAAGACGCCATTCGCCTCACGTGCGAAATCCTCGAGGCGCTCCGGTATGCCCATGAACACGGGGTGATTCACCGCGACATCAAGCCCGCCAATGTCCTGCTGTCGGGGGG
>JAGNMU010000203.1 GCA_017991005.1 Gemmatimonadaceae bacterium
ACTCAATGGCGTGCTGGTTGAGGCGCTCATCGCGGCGATACTCACCGCCGCCATGATCCTGCTGTTTCTTGGCAGTTGGCGCTCCACGCTCATCGTGGCGCTGTCGATTCCGCTGTCGATCCTGTGTTCGGTCATCACGCTGGGCGCGCTTGGCCAAACGCTCAACGTGATGACACTGGGCGGGTTGGCGCTGGCGGTCGGTGTGCTGGTGGATGACGCCACCGTCGGCATCGAGAATATCCATCGCGTGCTCGAGCATGAGGGACGCGGAGATATCGAACACGCGATCGTCGAAGGCGCCGGGCAAATCGCCATTCCGACGTTGGTGTCGACGTTGGCGATCTGCATTGTGTTCGTGCCGATCTTCTTCCTCACGGGTGCCGCCGGTTCACTGTTTGCCCCGCTCGCGATGGCGGTGGTCTTTGCGATGCTCGCGTCGTACATCATTTCGCGCACGCTGGTGCCGACGCTGGTGCGGTATGCACTCGAGCGCGAAGTCCGCATCGAGGCGGCGCACGCGGCCGGTCATCACACGCCCGGTCCGTTCACCCGATTCCACTACACCTTCGAGGCGTGGTTCGAAACGCAACGTGCGCGGTATGCGGCCTCGTTGCGCGAGCTGCTGCACCGCCCGGCGCGGGTGCTGGTGCCGTTTGGCCTGGTGATCGCGTCGGCGGCGCTGCTGGCGCCGTGGCTTGGTCAGGACTTTTTTCCGGCCGTCGATGCCGGGCAGATTCGCCTGCACCTGCGCGCTCCTATCGGCATGCGCGTGGAAGAGACGGCGCGGGTGGTGGCAGCGGTCGAAGCGACCGTCCGTCGGGTGATCCCGCCGGAGGAGACGGGCACCATTCTCGACAACGTGGGCATCAGCAACAGCAGCGTCACCAATCTCGCGTACAGCGACAACCCCACCACGGGGGTGACCGACGCGGATATTCTCATCGTGTTGACCGAGCTGGGGAAGGGCAAGGTCGACCGGTATCGGCGACAATTGCGCGAAGTGCTGCGCAACGAGTTTCCCGATGTGACCTTCTTCTTTCAGGCAGCGGACATCGTCGGTCAGATCCTCAACTTCGGATTGCCGGCCCCGATCAACGTGCAGGTTGTTGGCACAAACCGCGCCAAGAATTTCGAACTCGCACAATTCCTCGAGCGCCGACTGCGCGAAGTGCCGGGCGCAGTGGATGTGTATCTGCTACAACGGCTCAGCGCACCGGAACTCTTCATCGCCATCGATCGCGTCCGCGCATCCGGGCTGGCGTTGAGCGAACGCGAGGTTGCCTCCGATCTGCTGGTGTCGCTGGCATCCAGCGGCCAGTCGGCGCCGAATGTGTGGCTCAATCCGCAGAACGGCGTGCAGTACACCGTGAGTGTGCAAACGCCGCAGTTTCGCATGGCGTCACTTGCGGCACTCGGCCGAACGCCGTTGCTGGGGGCGCCAGGTGCGGGGGGCGCGCCGCAGACGCTCGACAACATCGCGCAGATCTCACGACGCAGTGGCGTGGCCGTGGTGAATCACTACGATGTGGCGCCGGTGTTCGATGTCTTCGCGAACGTGCAGGATCGGGATCTGGGCGCCGTGGCGCGCGAGGCGGATGTCGTGCTCGATTCACTCCGACCCACCCTGCCTCGTGGAACAACGCTTGTCATGCGCGGTCAGGTGGCCAGCATGCGGGAATCCTATCGTGGTCTGCTGATTGGTCTCGTGTTTGCCATCGTGCTCGTGTATCTCGTCATGGTGATCAATTTCCAGTCGTGGCTGGATCCGTTCATCATCAGCTGTGCATTGCCGGGCGCGCTGGCCGGTATCGTCTGGGCCCTGTTTGCGAGTGGGAACTCGCTCAGTGTGCCCGCCTTCATGGGTGCGATTATGAGCATGGGTGTGGCGACGGCGAACAGCATCCTCATCGTCTCGTTTGCGAACGAGCGGATGGCGGCAGGACGGACGGCGTACGACGCGGCCCTTGATGCCGCCTCGACGCGACTGCGACCGGTGATCATGACGGCACTGGCCATGATTGTGGGGATGCTGCCGATGGCGCTCGGCTTTGGCGAGGGCGGGGAACAGAACGCGCCGTTGGGGCGTGCTGTGATTGGCGGACTCGCGTTCGCGACGGCTGCGACCCTGTTCATCGTGCCGTTGGCATACAGCCACTTCCGCGCTGGTCGGGTGCCGACCGCGCCAGCCGGAGCCGCCGCATGACGCATCGCACACCGTCCAGGCGGGCCACGGGGGCACCACGCGCGCGTGAAGGGCGTCTCGTACCGATCCTGATCGTCCTGCTGTTTGTGATCATGCTGGTGGCCGGCGCGCTGCCGCGGCTTGCGCAGACGCGGCAGCGCGAGAGCGAACGAACCGCGTCGTCGGCGCTCAGCACCGTCTTCACCGACGTGGTCACGCGCGACACCGCACCGACCGCGATTGAATTGCCAGGCTCCGTGGCGGGTTTGCACGAAACCGGCATCTTTGCGCGCACCAATGGTTTCGTGAAGTCGCTGCGCGTCGACCTGGGCTCGTCGGTGCGTGCAGGCGATACGCTCATCGTGCTTGACCTGCCGGACATCACCGAGCAGTCGCGGCAGGCGCGCGCGACTCTCGAGCAAGTCGAGGCGACCGCGCAGCTCGCGCGGGCGACCCTCGCGCGTTGGCGTTCACTGGCAGAGCGCGAAGCCGTGACGAAACAGGAGCTCGACGAACGTCAGGCAGCGTCGGCGGTCGCCGAGGCGGCGGTGCGCGCGGCGCGCGCGAATGTGGCAAATCTGAGCGAAGTCCTGCGATTCGGTGCGATCCTCGCGCCGTTCTCCGGCGTCGTGACGTCGCGCGCTGTCGATATCGGCGCGCTCGTCTCCGCCGGGGCCGCGACGGGCAATCGGGCGCTGCTCACGCTGGTGCAGACCGATACGCTTCGGGTGCTGATCAATGTGCCGCAAAGCGCGGCCACGAATGTCCGCATCGGACAGAAGGCCACCATGACGGTGCAGGAGTTGGGCAACGCGCAGTTCGAGGGTCGCGTGGCGTTGACGGCACGGGCCTTCGATGCGACCTCGCGTACGCTGCTCACCGAGGTGCAGGTGCCCAACACGGATCGACGCCTGATGCCCGGCATGTTTTCTCGCGTGCGGCTGTCCGTACCCGCATCCGGCGCTGGCCTCCGCATACCCGCTATCGCGCTGATCATTCGCGCCGACGGCCCGCAGGTGGCGGTGGTGGAGAACGGCACCGTGCGGTTGGTACCCATCAAGTTGGGACGAGACTTCGGCACCGTTCTCGAGGTGCTCGATGGTGTCACGGTGGGGGCACAAATCATCGTCAATCCGAGCGAACAGCTGATGACGGGCTCGAAAGTGCGGGCGATCGCGCGCGGCACACCCGCGACGGACGCGCCCAAACCGTAAGGCGCTGCGGGCGCGGGTAATGCCCGTCACCGGTTCGCGGTGGCGGGAGGTTGCGTGCCCGCGCGGCTGTGCGTCATTTCGGTACTCGAGGGCGGTCCGACGCAGAACCGGCGAGTACCACCCGGTCCGCGCTGTGCGATGAATGATCCACTGTACGACCGCATCACCGATCCGCATCGCCTGGCCGCACTCCGCGATGCCGTTCGCTCGCGACCCTATCCACACCCGTCGTTCGACACGATCACGCGTGTCATCGCGCGCGTGCTCGATGTGCCGCTCGCCTTGGTGTCGCTGGTCGACGATCGCCAGCAGTTCTTCCCCGGCGCCACCGGGCTGACGGGCGAGATGCTGGCGTGCCGTTCCACGCCGATCTCGCACTCGTTCTGCAAACACGTGGTGATGTCGCAGGCGGTGCTGCGCGTTGACGACGCACGGTTTCATCCGCTGGTTCGCGACAACCCGGGCATCGAAGACTACGGCATCATCGGGTACCTTGGCGTGCCGCTGACCACCTCGGCGGGCTTCACGCTGGGCTCACTGTGTGTGATCTCACCGTTCCCGCGTGAGTGGACCGACGACGATGAACTGCTGTTGACCGAGTTGGCCACCTCGGTGTCCACCGAGCTCGAGTTGCGTGCCGAGCTCGCCTACCGCGAAGATGCGGCGCGAAGCGCCGACCCGTCCATCGATGCCGAGGGGCTGCCCGGAAACGGGCACGACATTCTGGAAACGGTCCACGAGGGCGTTGCCGCGATCGATCGCGACTGGCGTCTGACATTTCTTAACCAGCATGCAGAGCGCGTGCTGGGCGTGCAACGTGCTGCGGTCATCGGCCGGTCGGTCTGGGAGCAATTCCCCTTTCTCGAGCACACAGACTTTGCCAGCGCCATTCGCTCAGCGGCGAGTTCGCGCTTTCCGGCCAGTACCGATGGGTATGTCGCATCACTCAAACGCTGGTTTGAAGTGCGCGTGATTCCTGTCCGGCACGGCGTCTCGATCTTCTTTCACGACGTGACCGATCGCCGCGAGGCGGAGGCGGCGCTGGTCGTGCGCGAAGCGCAATTGCATCACGCCCAGAAAATGGAGGCCATCGGCACGCTGGCCGGTGGTGTGGCGCACGACTTCAACAATCTGCTGACGGTCATACGCGCGAATGTCGAATTGCTGCAGCGGACGGCGCAGCTGGCCGGCGAACATCGTGAAGAACTGTTGGAGATCGGTCAGGCGGCCGCGCGCGCGGCGGCGTTGACGCAGCAGCTGCTCGCCTTCTCACGCAAGCAGGTGGTCCAGCCGCGCGTGCTCGATGTGAGCACCTCGTTGGAGTCGCTCACGCCGATCCTGCAGCGACTGCTCACCGCCGGGGTATTGCTGGAAACATCGGTCTACCCGCGCGTGCCGCCGGTACTCGCGGATTCCGGCCAGATCGAGCAGCTGCTGATCAATCTCGTGCTCAATGCCCGAGACGCGATGCCGCACGGCGGCGCGGTGCAGGTGCGGATCGCGCCGCTGCGACTGGCCCGCATGCACGCCACCATGGCTGGGCTGCTCGCACCCGGGTCGTACCTGCAGATCGTCGTACGAGACACGGGGGTGGGGATCGCACCGGATGTCCTCCCGCGCATCTTCGAGCCCTTCTTCTCGACCAAGGAGAACGGCAAGGGCACCGGACTCGGCTTGGCCACGGTCTTTGGTATCGTCCAGCAGGCCGGTGGCGGAATCACGGTGGACAGTGTGGTCGGTGAAGGCACGCTGGTGCGCGTCATGCTGCCGGCGGCCGAAGCGCCGATGCATTCGGCGAATGCGACAGCGCTGCCCACGCCTGCGCGTGGAACGGAACGAGTCCTGGTCGCCGATGATGAATCGGGTATCCGCGCCGTGGTGCAACGCGTGCTCGAAGCCAACGGGTACGAAACGATCGTGGTTGCGGACGCACGTGCCGCACTGCGGGAGCTCCACGATCGGGGCGACGACATCGATATTCTGCTCACCGATGTGGTGATGCCCGGAATGACCGGGACCGAGTTGGTGGATACCCTGCGGGAACAGCGACCCGACCTGCCGGTGGTGCTGATGTCGGGCTTCGGCGAGGCGGAGTCGCTCCAGCGCCAGTTGAACGAGCCGGGCGTGACGTTTTTGCCCAAACCGTTCAACGCCGGTGGCCTCGCGGCCGCAGTTCGGGATGCACTCGACGCACCCACTTCGGACCGTTCACGCCACGAGTGATTTCGGTGCGGGCGCGTGCGGCGGGACTTCCGCCCGCGCGCGATGGCCCGTCACATTGCGGCATGCCTTTCCCATGTGCCCTCTGGTGCTGCGGCCACGCCCCGTGCGCGCGCGCGAAAACCCCGCGGCAAGCGGTCGCATCGCTCGTCTCCGCAGCGTTCGCCGCGGTCAGTTTCGCGTCGGCGATCATCGCGTCGGCGATCATCGCTGTTGCGATCATCGCTGTTGCGATCATCGCCCCGGTCCCCACCACGCTGCACGCGCAAACGGCGGTCTCGGCACATGGCCGAGACGGTCGCGCGCCGGCCCGCGCATCACAACGATCGCGCCCGACAACGCGGATCGACACGCGGTTGCAGGCGCAACTAGCAGCGTTGGTGAAGGGCTTTCGCGGCGACGTGGGCATTTATGTCCGACACCTGCGCAGCGGGCGTGTCGCGGCGCTGCGCGCGGATGAGCTTTTCCCAACGGCCAGTCTCATCAAGCTGCCGATTCTGCTGGGCACCTTCGATGCCATCGAGCGCGGCCAGCTGACCTTTGATACGCTCCTGACCTTTCGGGATTCTCTGGTCTATTCGCGCGACGATCTGGTTGGCAATCTGCGTGACTCGACGCGGGTCCCACTGGCCAAGCTGTCCATGTTGATGCTCACCCTCAGCGACAACACGGCCTCACTGTGGCTGCAGGGGCTCGTTGGCGGGGCCCGCATCAACGACTGGCTGCATGCGCAGGGCTTCGATTCCACGCGTGTCAACTCGCGTGTCGCGGGGCGTGAGGCCGCGCGCACCCAATGGGGGTGGGGGCAGACGACACCGCGGGAGATGGCCGGCCTACTGGCACTGATTCGCGAGGGCCGCGCCGTGAGCCAGGGCGCGAGTGACGCGATGTACCGACAACTCACCCGGAGTTACTGGAACGGCGAAGCGCTATCCCAACTTCCGCCGTGGGTGCAGGCGGCGTCGAAGCAGGGGATGGTGGACAAATCCCGCTCGGAGGTGGTGCTCGTGAACGGTCCGTCGGGGGACTACGTCTTTGCGATCGTCACCAAGAATCAGCAGGACGCGGGCTGGACCAACGACAACGAAGGGTACGTCCTGATTCGTGCCCTTTCGGCGCTGCTCTGGAAGACGTTCGAACCGACGCATCCATACAGCCCGCCGCCCTCGGCGAAGCGATACCTGCCGCCCGAAGAGCCGTAGGTCACCTGGCCCAGGGCGGCCTGTTCAGTTGCCGAGCCCGTATACCACCGTGGTGACCACGCGAACCCGCTTCATCACCTGGCTTTCTTCGGTGATCCCACCGGCCTGGTCGCGCGGCAGAATTTCAAAGACGCCTTGGCTTGCACTGCGAATGCCGGACAGCGTGCTCTTGGAGTCGCGCGCAAACTGCTCGGCGCCTTCGCGTGCACGGGCGGTCGCTTCCGCGATCATCGGTGGTTTGAGGTCGTTGAGCTTCGTGAACACGAACGTCGGACCGCCGGTGCCATACTCCTGGCCCGACGACAAGACGACGCCATTGCGCACCAACTCCGGCACTCGCTGACTGGCGGCCTGAACGACGTCGACTCGTGGGGATCGCACCACGAGCACCTGCCGGATGATGTAGCGGCTGACGTTTTCGTAGCCGCCATTGGCGCGCTGATCCTGCACGGAGAACTCCTGCAGGGTGATCTCGGTGCCGGCTGAGTCGACGCCGGTATCCTTGAGAAAGGTGCGCACCAACTGCACGCTGTGTTCGAGCGACGCACTCG
>JAGNMU010000204.1 GCA_017991005.1 Gemmatimonadaceae bacterium
GGTTGGACCTGATCATCGCGCGGGGCTGTGAACTGTCGCGCACGCAAGCGGCGACGCTGATCGCGAATGATCATGTTCGCGTGAATGGCAAATCGGAGCGAGCGTCCTATCGTGGTGTGCTCGATGACGCGCTGGTCGTCATGATTCCGCCGCCGCCGGGTCGCGATATCACGCCCGAGTCGATTCCGCTCGACATCGTCTACGAAGACGATGTGCTCGTGGTCGTGAACAAGGCGGCCGGCATGGTGGTGCATCCGGCCCCCGGCAACTGGACGGGCACCCTCGTCAATGCGCTGATGGGACGCGGTCAGCCGCTGGCCGCCGGCGGCGCGCCGGAGCGGGCGGGACTCGTGCACCGGCTCGACAAAGACACGTCGGGGTTGCTCATCGTCGCCAAGTCCGACACCGCGCATCGGGCGCTCAGCGCCGCACTTGCGGCGCGGCGCATCACGCGGCGGTATGCCGCGCTCTGCTGGGGCCATCTCAAAGCCGATGCCATCTCAGTGGACAAACCCGTGGGACGAGATCCGCGGGATCGCACACGGATGGCGGTTGTTGCCGACGGTCGAGCGGCGCGCACCGACTTTACGCGGCTCGCCCGATTCGAGTCCGGCGATCTGCTGCGGGCGCATCTGCATTCGGGACGCACGCACCAGATTCGTGTGCACCTCGCGGCAGTGGGGCATCCGGTGGTTGGTGACGATACCTATGGAGGTGGCGGCGGACGGAAACTCGCCGCGCTGCCACCGCGCCGTCATTTCCTCCACGCGGCGTGGCTGCGCTTTCGTCACCCGGTGACGGGAACGCTGCTCGATCTTCGTTCTCCGTTGCCGGACGACCTTCGGGTCTCGCTGGCAGCGCTCAGCGATATGCCAGAACTCGCCACGCACCCGGACCCGCTCGATGTCTTCGGCTTCTACAATGCCAGCGATCCCGTCCCCGAACCGACCCTCGACGAACCCGTCGCGGGAGGACTCGACGCGGATGGCGATGCCGACGGCAGCTTCGACGACGAGGAATAGCAACGCGTTCGAAGACGATGAGCTCGACGAGCGCACGCGACTGCTGGTGGTGACGGTCGGTGGGACGGAATACGGCATTCCCGTGGAGCAGGTGCGCGAAGTGGTCCGCGGCGATCGCGTGACGCAGGTGCCGGGTTCGCCGCCGATGGTCCGTGGCATCATCAATGTGCGCGGGGCCGTCGTTACAGTGCTGGAACTCTCCGTTTTGCTGGACACTCAGCGTGCCGTTACGTCCACGTCGGTCGTCCTGCTTGAGCACGGCGCCCGACTGATCGGGTTGGCCGTGGATGCGGTGCGCGATGTGCGCGTGCACGACGACTCGCAGGCCAACGCCGGCGACGAGGCGATGCATTCGACAGTCGCCACGCTCGACGCGGTCGCGCTGTGCGCGCCGCATCTGCTCTCTGGCGAGGAGATGGCACGGTGAACCGGACAGTTCTGATCTGCGACGACGCGATTTTCATGCGCACGATGGTGGGGGATATCCTCCAGCAGGCGGGCTTTGAAATCATCGGCGAGGCCGAGACGGGAGTGCAGGCGGTGGAGAAATACCGCCAGCTGCGTCCGGATCTGGTGACGATGGACATCGTGATGCCCGACATGGGCGGGATCGATGCGGTGCGGGAGATCACCAAGGGTGATCCGACCGCTCGCATTCTGATGTGCAGTGCGATGGGCCAGCAGGCGCTGGTCGTCGAAGCGATCCAGGCTGGCGCGAAAGACTTCGTCGTTAAACCGTTTCAGCCGAGCCGCGTGCTCGAAGCGGTCAACCGCGTGCTCGCGGCGTAAGCCGCGACGCGTCGAGCGGCCGGTCGGCCCATGGACCAGGCCAAATACGCTGAGCTCTTTCGCACCGAAGCACGCGAGCATCTCGCGGAGCTGGATGCGACACTGCTCACCTTTGAGCAGGACGGCGATTCCGCACGCGTCCCGGAGTACGTGGCGAGCCTGTTTCGCAACACGCACACGATCAAGGGCATGGCGGCGGCCATGGGGTATCGCGGCGCTGAGCGTATGGCGCACGCACTCGAGACACTGCTGGACGGCGCGCGCCGCGGACCGTTGCACGCGCGCGATGCACTGCTCGAGCTGTTGTTCGATGGCACCGATGCGCTGCGGCTCTGCGTCGATGACGCGGTGGCGGGGCGGGGCGAGTCGCTGCCGCCAGTCCTGATCCCCTTGTTGCAGCGTGTGAGTGCGTTCAGCCACGCGACCGACGATCAATCGGACAGCGCGCCCGACGCACCGCACCACGACGACGCACGTCACGCTCACGCTCACGCGACCGTGTCTGCTGGCGTTCCAGAGATCAGCCCTGGGGCGGAGCGTTCCGGTCGCGCCGAATCGGCGGCGGCACTCGTCGAACGGACCGTGGCGGTGCGCCTGACCGCCGACTGTCCGCTCAAAGGGGTGCGCGCCATGCTGGTGATGGCGCGACTCGAATCGATGGGCTCCATCAGTGCGGTGGTGCCCGCGCAGACGACGTGGCAGGACGATCGATTCGACGGTGCGTTTACCGTGCACGTGCACACCGCGAGCGAGGCGGAGGCCATTGAGCAGGCGGTGCGCGGCGCCGGGGATGTGGCACGTGTGGTCGTCGCCGCGCCGGCACCACGCAGCACCCGTGATGCGTCGTCCGAGGCCCTGCGCACCGTGCGGGTGGACCGTCGCCGTCTCGATACGCTGCTCGAACTGGTGGGTGAACTGGTCATCAACCGCGATCGGTTGCTGCCGTTGGCAGAAGAGGCCGATACAAGTGCGGGGCGCCTGTTGTCGCGCGCGGCACATGATACCGCGCGACTGATCAGCGCGTTGCAGGACGAAGTCCTGCAGGCGCGGATGGTGCCGGTTGGTCACGTCTTCGATCGATTCCCGCGGCTGGTGCGGGATATCGCGCGCGATCTGGGCAAAGACGTGCAGTTTGTCACCGAAGGGCGCGAGATCGAATTGGACCGGTCGTTGCTGGACGCGATTGCCGATCCGCTGGTGCATCTGCTGCGCAACGCGCTCGACCATGGTATCGAAGATCCGTCAGTTCGGCGCACCGCGGGCAAGTCGCCGAGTGGTCAATTGGTCCTGCGCGCCGTGCGCGACCGCTCCACGGTGATTCTCCAGGTTGAAGACGACGGACGAGGCATCGATCGCGCGGCGATCCTGCGCCGTGCGAAACGCCAGGGACTGGTCGCCGAGTCCGTGATGGAACTCGACGATGATGCGCTGTTGCACGTGCTGGCCGCGGCGGGATTCTCGACCGCGCGTGCGGTGACCGCCATTTCGGGCCGCGGCGTGGGGGTGGATGTGGTCACCACCCGCGTGCGCGCGCTGGGCGGCACGCTGGAACTGGAGACGATCGAAGGGCAGGGCACCGTCTTCACGCTGCGACTGCCCGTGACGCTGGCCATCACGCGCGCGTTACTGGTGCGCGTGTCCGACGCCACATACGCGCTGCCCGCGGCCCATGTCGTGGAGGTGCTGGAGTACACGCCCGGCATGATCGTCACAGCAGCGGCCCGTGAGTCGATCACCTTGCGCGACGAAGTCATCCCGCTGCTGCATTTGCGCGAGCGATTCGGGCTGCCACGACGCCCCGACGACAGCTATGTCGCGGTGGTGGAATCGGGTGGACGACGCACGGCGCTGGCCGTCGACGCACTGCTGGCGCAACAGGACATCGTGGTCAAGCCGTTCGACGCCATGCGTGGCAGTGCACCATGGTTCAGCGGTGCGACCGTTCTCGGTGACGGGACGCCGGCTCTCATCGTCGATCTGGGCAGCCTTACGTGATCGAACGAACAGTCTCGACGCGCCGTTCCCGTCCCGCCGTACCGAGTGTGGAGTAACGATGCAAGCAATCCGATCGCTCAAGTCGATCCAGTTGGACGCGCTGCGGGAAACGGCGAATATCGGCGCAGGGCACGCCGCAACGGCGTTGTCGCAGATGACGGGCAACACGATCATGATCAAGGTGCCCAACATCAGCGTCGCCAGCATGGAAGATCTGCCGGCGCAGTTTGCCGCCGATGAAGAACCGGTGGCCGCGGTGCTCATGCACATGTTGGGTGATCTGAGCGGACGAACCCTGCTCGTATTTCCCCGTCCCACCGTGATGCGATTGGCGGAACTGATGCTGCGGCGTCCGCTGGGTTCCTCGCTGGCGCTGGGTGAACTCGAATCGTCCGCCATCAAGGAAGCGGGAAATATTCTGAGCGGGGCATACATGAATGCGCTCAGCGATTTCCTCGGCATGCTCCTGTTGCCGTCGCCGCCCACGTTGGTGATCGACATGTCGACAGCGGTGCTCACCAGTGCGTTCGGTGAGTTCTCGGCCGATCCGGATGCCATCATCTGCGTTGAAAGTGAATTCATGCTGACCGAGCTGCAGCACACGCTGCGCGGATTCTTCCTGTTGTTGCCCGATCCGGCGTCGCTGCAGGTGATGTTGCGCGCGCTGCGCCTGGCCTGAGCCGACTGATGGCGGTGGGACCCTCGCCCGCAGGCCACGCGACCGGTCGTGACGTCGCGCTCTTGCGCGCCATGATGGAACGCATCGATCCGCGCGATCCCGGCGGCTTCAACAATCTCGGCGTGCTGTATTTCAGCAAGGGATTGTACGCCGACGCGGTGGACGCGTTTCTGCGTGCGCTCACGCTGGATGCGCGCATGCGCACCGCGGCGCGCAATCTGGAGGTCGCAGCGTCAAAGCCCGGCGCGTGTGATGCGCGGCTGAACGCCATCGACGTCCGGCTCGCCGATTTCCCGCGCGATGTCAGCGCCCGCCGCGAACGGGCGCGTCTGCTCCGGCTGATCGGGCGGCACGACGAGGCCATTGCGCAACTGGACACACTGCTGGCCGATGATCCGGACGATGCGGTTGCATTGTTCGAACGCGGGCTGGTGGAACAGCGGGCGGGCGATCTGCGCCGCGCGCAGCGCTGGTTCGAACGCGCCGTCAACGTGGAGTTTGGTCATCCGGTGGCGCGGCTGCATCTCGCGGAGGTGTTGTACCAGCGCGGGCAGAACGAACAGGCGTTGGCGGTGCTCGATGCCGTCATTGCGCAGGACGACAGCATGGCCGATGCCCACCTGCTGCGCGGGTTTGTATTGGGCGACATGGGACGGCACGAGGCGGCCGTGGCGGCGACACAGCACGCGGCGTCGCTCAATCCGTCGCTCCAGTCGCTGCAGTCGAACCTGTCGTTGGAGCAGGCGGAGCCGGTGGCTGCGATGGGTCTCGATACGGTGCCCGAACGCGGCATGGCGCGTTATGGGCTTGGGCTCGCGTTTCGTCAGCGCGGCTACTTCGAGGAAGCACGCCGCGAGTTCGAACGCTCGAGAGCGCAGGGCGAGGATGCCATGCTTGCCCAGCACGCCATCGCCGAACTCGACCTGATTGCCGGCCAGTTTGCCGCAGCGCGGGAGTCGTACGATGCGTTGCTGCGCGCGCAGCCCGATCATCCGCGCTACTGGAATGAGTACGGCGTTGCGTTGCATCAGGGTGGCGACGTCGAAGGCGCGGCCGATGCGTATCGGAGCGCGTTGCGCTTTGATCCGCGTTATGCGCTGGCCTACAACAATCTCGGCGTCGCACTCGACGATCTCGGTGATGCCGACGGCGCGCGCGATGCGCTCGTCCGTGCCAGCGAGATCGATCCGACCCTGTCGCGCGCTGCACGGAATCTTGGCCTGTGGCATTTGCAGCGTGAAAACCCGCTCGCCGCCATGAAGGTGCTTCGTGACCTGGTGGCGTTTCACGAGGATGATGCCGACGCCTGGTACGCGCTGGGTCTTGCCTGTCACCGGCTTGGCTGGAATGACGAGGCGGAGGGCGCGTTCACGCGTGCCGTGCGCGAGCGTCCGACACACGCGGAAGCACGGTACGGACTCGCGGATGCGCTGCGCGCACGCGGCGATGGAGACGGTGCGCTGCGTGAGACGCAGCACGCGCTGACGCTGTCGTCGGTGCGGTCGGCGCCGCGTCTGTCGGTGGGCATTGCCGTGCAGCGCGAGTGTCCGGAAGCGTGCGGCGCGCTGGCGCTCCTGACGGTGCGCTCCGATGCGCCACTGTCGGGTGTAGCCGTGCACTCGGATGACGTAGCGCACCTGCTCCCCGACTGTGGGGCAACCCCGATCACGCTCGAGCCCGTTGATGTCGCCTGCACGGCGTGCGACGAGGCGGATGCCTTTGCCTCGCGCGGCGTGCACGGCGAAGCGCTGGAGCGCTACGTGCGGGCCAGACTCGCACTCGATGCGGCGCACGCGACGCCAGAGGGCGAAGGCTACGCGCTCTGGCGGCGGGCGGCCATCGGAGAAGTGCTGTCGCTCTGCGTGCTTGGACGCGGTGAGGAAGGGTTGTCCCTGATCAAACACGTTGGGGCACACGGCGCGCGTGATCCGGAGGTGCTCGCCCTGTACGCGTGCGCCGCCGCCGCTGCCTCGACGCGCGCGGTCGACGATACCGCACGGGCAGGCTTCGCCGCCGATTCGCGCGTGGCGATGTTGCGCGTGTTGCGCCTCGAGCCGCGCAGTGCGGCGTTGATGCATTTTGTCGGCGATGCTGCTGTGGCGCTGCGCGATGCCGGACTGGCGCTGGCGTGCTACCGGCGTGCGCTGGCACTCGATCCGACCCGGCCATCACCGCGCGTCGCCATTGCGCGTCTGCTGCGTGAACGGGGCGACCTCCTCGCGGCGCGACTGGAACTCGTGGCGGCTCTCGCGACCGCTCCGGGCTGGCGCGAGGCGGTGTTGGAGCTGTGCGAAGTGCACAAGGCGGCCGACCGGCCAGCCGAGGCACTGACGGTGCTCACTCGGCATCTCGCCAACGTGCCTGCCGATCTCGATGCGTTGGTGATGCTGGCCGAGACATTGCTGCGACTGTCGCGTGCGGATGATGCGCGCGTCGCGGTGCTGCGCGTGTTGCGACACGATCCGGCGCATCTGCACGCGTTGTGGCTGGAGGGACTGCTGCTGGTGCGGCAGGCCCGCGTCCGGGACGCGATGGATCGCTGGCGCGTGGTGGCGGCCAACGATCAGGATGCCCGCATGGCCGACGTCGCACGGTCTGCGATCGCGGACCTCGATGCCGGCGCACACGCATTCGCCGGTGTTGGTGCCGGCGTCGCCGACGATCGCAGCACGCCGGCCGCGGCGAGGATCGCATGAGTCTTGAAGGCCAACTGCGCGAACTCGGGCTGCCGGAAGTCCTGCAACTGCTCAGTCTGAGCCGGAAATCCGGCACCCTGCACGTGCGGGCCCCGCTGCAGGGTCGGGCCGCCTTTCTGCGCATCACACAGGGGGCGGTCGTCGACGCGATGCAGTGGAAGCCGCGCCCGGATGACGAGGCGAT
>JAGNMU010000205.1 GCA_017991005.1 Gemmatimonadaceae bacterium
CGACGCTGTTGTCGCGAGCACGTTCGCCGCGCCCGCCGGGTAATCAGACGATGGATGGCGAGAGAGTCGCTGCAGCGCGAACTGCAGGAGGAGCAGGCCGTGGATGCGGCGGTACATCGACGCGTGCGATCGGCGCTGGATGATGCCGTGGCTCGCGTTGGTCCGGGCGCGCGTGCTGCACTGGCCGCTGCGCACACGGAGGCTGTGTCGGCGCTCTCTCGAGCGCGAGGCGTGGCGGCAGAGCAGGCGTTGCGGGCGTGGTTGGCCATGCGGCCCGAATTGGACGCGGCGCACTGGTTGACCTGGTGGCGCCAGTCGACGGTTCTCGGTGGCGCTTCACGGGAGGTGCCGTCCCGCCAGGGTACTGATGTGCACCGGGCGTGTTTGATCGCCGCGCTCGTCTTCGTACCGGAATCCGACTGGAAAATCGACTAGCTTGCGAAATGTCCAGACTTGCCCTGCTGTTCGATCTTGACGGCACCCTGATCGACTCGATCGATCTGTTGCTGGAGTGTATGGAGTCCGCATTTGCCGACCGCGAGCGGCGTCCCTCGCGCGCCGAGTGGACGGCGGGCATCGGCACACCACTGCGAACGCAGTTGGCGGAGTGGTGCGATGGTCCCGAGGATGTGGACGCCATGGTGGAGCGGTATCGCGCCTATCAGGATGCGAATCTCGAGCGCATGACGACGGTATATCCCGAGGTGCCCGAAACGCTCGCGTGGGCGCGAGGCGAGGGTCATGCGATTGCCCTGGTGACCAGCAAGGGCAAGGGCATGACGGGCCGGTCGCTGCGGCACGTGGGACTCGACGGTGCCTTTGATGCCATCGTCACCTACGAAGAGACCGCGCGCCACAAGCCGGAGCCCGACCCCGTGTACCTGGCACTCGAGCGGCTGGGTCTTCCGGCCGACCGGGGTCTCTTTCTGGGCGACTCCCCCCACGACATGGGTGCGGGACGAGCCGCGGGGGTGCGTACGGCGGCGGCCCAGTGGGGGCCCTTTTCGCGGGCCGAGTTGGCGGTGACGAACCCAACGTACTGGCTGGCACGTATGGCGGATTTGCCGGGCATCGTGACGGGGTTCGATCGCGCCGGTTGATTGCCCTTCGGGGTCTTCAAACCCTTTGGCCCCTGCCGTCATCCAATCGGGTGACTGCTTCCAGGGCCTGATGCACGCGCAACTCGTGATCGATTCGACCAACAGCCGTAGCTCGCTGCCGGAGCTGGCGCCATCGCCGGTGGCCGACGATATCGCGGCTGCCGCCTCGGGTGATCGTCGGGCCTACGAGCGTCTCTATCGCGCCCATGTCGATCGTGTCTTTTCGCTCTGTGTGCGGATGCTCGGTGATCGGCAGACGGCCGAGGAAGCGACGCAGGATGTGTTTGTGCGGGTGTGGGAGAAGTTGCCCGGGTTTCGTGGGGAGTCGGCGTTTTCGACGTGGCTGCATCGGGTGGCGGTGAACGTGGTGCTCTCGCGGCGGAAAACTGCCAGTGTGCAGAACGCGCGAACCGTCGACGATCAGGAGGCGGAGCTCTCCGCGGTATCACGGCCCGTGTTGGTGGCCGACCGGCTCGACCTGGAAACGGCCATTGCCGGACTTCCGGCCGGCGCCCGACGGGTGTTTGTCCTGCACGACGTTGAAGGGTTTACTCACGAAGAGATCGGCGATCAGCTCGGCATCACGCCGGGTGGCAGCAAGGCACAGTTGCACCGGGCCCGCATGTTGTTGCGCGCGGCGCTCACGCGATGACGCAACAGGTTCTTTTCACCGACCGTTTGGCTGGAGCTCGACACGCATGACGTCCGACCTGACATCCACCACACCCTTTGCCGCAGACTGTGCGACGTTCGAGGAGCGCCTGATGGCGTATCGCGAGCGTGAGCTGGATGCGACGACCGCCGCCTGGATGGTACGCCATCAGCAGGCGTGTCGGGTGTGTGAAACCCTGATGCGCGATCTCGACGCGCTGGTGGAACAGGCGGCCGTGCTTCCCACGATGTCACCCTCACGCGATCTGTGGCCCGACGTGCTCTCGCGCCTCGACGCGCCGGTGGTGCCGCTATCCACGCGTTTCACTCCTGCCGCGTCGCTGACGACTGCGACGGGATCGCGCCGCGGCGTCAGCATTCGGATGTTCGCGGTGGCCGCCACGATGCTCGTGGCGGTGTCGTCAGCCGTCACCTGGCAGGTGGCGCGTTCGCGCGGTGCGGCCGCGGCCGATAGCACGGCCTCGGCCAACTTGCTGGCGGCGCGCGCAGATGTACGACCCGACACGCGTTCGCTGCAGCCGGTGGCCAATGCCGATGTGGATGTCGTGTACGAACGAGAGATCGCCGCACTTCGGGTGATCGTCAACGAGCGGTTTGCCGAACTGGATTCAGCGACGGTGGCGGTGCTGCGCAGCAACCTGGCCATCATCGACAAAGCCATCGCGGACAGTCGCGCGGCACTGGAGAAGGATCCCGGCAGTCGCGCGTTGTCCTCGTCGCTCGATCGCGCGCTCGAGAGCAAGCTGGCGCTGATGCGTCGCGTGTCGCTGCTCTGATGCGCTCCGACAAAGGGATCGGCATGTTGTCCGACGGATGGACGCCGACGGCAGTGGCGTCGGCGCTGCTGGGCGCACTCATGGTCACGATCGTGCCGGCGCTTCACGCACAAACGGTCAGCGGCGCACGCGATACCAGCTTCACGGTGTCTCGCAATAGCGTGATCGACATCACGGTACGCACCGGCAGTCTGCTCGTGCGTGGCACCGATGGCAACACGGCCGAGCTGCGCACCGGTCGGACCAACTATCAGCTGCGGTCGTCCGGGGTGAGTGTGACACTGTCCGTGGGAAACGGTGACAATCGGTCCCGCTCGACACGATCGAATAACCGAGAGGTGGATGTCGAGTTGCTGGTGCCGCGGGATGTGCGCGTCGTGATTCACGGATCTTCGGTGGATGTGCGCGCCTCCAATCTGGCCGGCGATGTCGAAGTGCACACCAATACCGGCGACGTGGTGCTTGAATCGTTGGGCGGGCGGGCGCTGATCGAGACACTCACCGGTGATACCGACATCACCGGTGTGGGCGACCTTCGGTACACCTCGGTGAGCGGTGATCTGCGTGCACGTGCGGTTCGGGGCACCGTGGATGTCACCACCACCAGCGGCGATATCGTGCTCGATGTGCAGCGCGCGCCGCAGGTGCAGGTCACCGGCATGACGAGTGACATCACACTCAGCGGCACAGTCGCCAGTGACGCGCGTCTCCAGTTTTCCACGCACTCGGGCGATGTCACCATGCGTCTGCCCGAATCCACCGGCGGTCAGATCGACGTCAGCACGTTCTCCGGCGAGATCAGCGGCGGACGCATGACGCTGATGCCGTCGAGTGACGGTCGTACAAACCTCACGGGTGGCCGCCGTTTGGATCGCTCGGCCAAACGTTTCGAGTTCGGTGACGGCGGTAATGTCCGCATCACCGTGTCCACCTTCAGCGGTGACGTCACGCTGCAGCGCGGCGCACGTCGAGGGTCGGAGCAGTAGCACCCGCTGGTGCACCGCGTGTCGTTGTTCGTTCCGCTCATTCATTCACACGACGTTCACTGGGCGATCCACCCGCCCGTTTCCGGAGCACGTCATGACCTCGTTTTCACCTGTAGTGTCCCGCCGTCTGCGCGTCGCGGTTTTCGCAGCAGTCTCGGCGCTGCTGGTACTGCCACTCGGCACTGTTGATGCACAAAGCCGCTCGCGTGACCGGGATCGGGATCGCGATCGGGATCGCGACAACGACACCCAGGAAACAGACCGGTCGTTCTCGTGGAGCGGCGTCATTCCCTCGGGTCGCCGCATTCTCATCAAAAACGTCAACGGTGGTATCGACGTGCAGCGCTCGTCGGGCAGCCGAGTGGAAGTGACCGCCGAAAAACGCTGGCGTCGCGGCAACCCGTCGATGGTGCGCATCGAACAGCAGAAGCTCGGCGACGAAGTGTTGATCTGCGCACTCTGGCACGAGAACTCGCGGTGCGATGAAGACGGGATTCACACGTCGCGCGGTTCCAGCTGGAACAACCGCAACAACGATGTCTCGGTGCATTTCGTGGTGCGTGTTCCCGAAGGCGTCCGCGTGGATGTTTCCACGGTGAACGGCGGACTTGAAGTGAGCGGTGTGACCACCGATGTGCGCGCGTCTACCGTGAACGGCAGCATCAACGCCCGCAGTGCCGGCGGACCGGTGCGCGCCAAAACCGTCAACGGCAGCATCCGCGTCTCCATGGGCTCACTCGGCAGCGCCGACGATCTCGAGTACGAAACCGTGAACGGCGCCATCACCATCGAGATGCCGTCCAACTTCGGTGCACAACTCGAACTCAGCACCGTAAACGGCAGCGTCACCACCGACTTCCCCGTCACGATCTCCGGCACCATGTCCCCGCGCCGCATCCGCGGCACCGTCGGTGACGGCCGCACCCGCCTCCGCGCCAGCACCGTCAACGGCGGCATCACCCTGCGCAAGAATTAGAAACACTTCGGGGCTCGGCGCCGTTCGCGTCGAGCCCCGAGTTCCATGGCGCGAGAATTTCACGCCGAGTTCTGCGCGGCCCGCCCCCCGCGCAGCGGTGGGGCGTCGCACTCACCCCACGCGGACTCGTTCCGAGCGCAGCGAGGAATGCTCCGCGAGGGGTGAGCGCGACGCTCCACCGCCCCCGCCGAAGCCACGCGCAGTTACAGCGCCGCCAGCTCCTCGATCGCCTTGGCGAGGGCCAGGTCTTTGGTGGTGATCCCGCCCGCATCATGTGTGCTCAGGGCGAAATGCACTTTGGTGTAGCGAATGTCGATATCCGGATGATGCGCCATCGACTCCGCGATCCCCGCCACCTTCGCGATGAACGCGATGCCATCCGGGAACGTGGCGAAGTGGTACGACTTGACCAAGGTGTCGCCTTTGCGCGACCACCCGGGCAGCGCTCCCAGCGCACGCTGAATCTCGATATCGGACAGTGGTGACATGTCCTAAGAGGTTAGGGTCTTTTTGCCATCGGGACAATCCACTGCACCACGGAATACCCTGAATTCCCGGTCTTGCGTCTTCGGCGTTTGTTCGGTATCGGTTCAGGGTGTCCATTTCGACGCCACTCCCCACGCTCGAGCTTGATACCGACGACGAGCCGTTCCGTCTGCTCGACCAGCAGGCGGATCTGTCGTATCACGCGGCGCCCGTGCGCGGGGTGTTCAACCCGCCGGCGGCCACGGGGATGGGCTTCTGGTCCATCAATCCGTACGTCGGGTGCGCCTTTGGCTGCGCGTACTGCTACGCCCGCGATACCCATCGCTGGGCGCTCGAACGCGCGGGTGATGTAGGAATCGAGATCGCCGCGTCGATGCCACCCTGGCTCGCGTTTGAACGACGCGTGTTGGTGAAGGAGAACGCGGCCGCGCGCGTGCGCGAAGCACTGCGCACGTCGCGCTCTCCGCGCGCTGGTGAATCGGTGGTGATCGGTTCCGCCACCGATCCTTATCAACCGGCCGAACGTCGCTTTCGTGTCACGCGCAGCGTTCTCGAGGCGCTCGAAGATGCACGCGGGTTGCGCATCGTCATCATCACCAAGAGTCCGCTGGTGACGCGCGATATCGATGTGCTCACACGTCTGGCCACGCGGCATACCATCGGTGTGCACATCACCATCACCACCATCGACCGCGACCTCGCGCGTCGTCTCGAGCCGCGTGCGCCAACACCCGAAGCCCGATTGCGTGCGGTGCGCCGTCTGGCAGATGCCGGGATTGCAGTGAGTGTGAATTGCATGCCGGTGATGCCCGGCATCACCGACGATCCGCGTGCGCTCACGCAGTTGGTGGCACGTGTGGCCGAGTCGGGAGCCACTAAGCTGGCCGCGTGTGCGCTCCGGCTGCGGCCCGCGTCGCGTCGGCGGTATCTGCCGTTTGTGCGCGAGACCTTTCCCGAACTCGCGTCGAGTTATGAACACACGTACCGGCAAAGTGCCTACGCCGGTGAGCGCTACCGCGAAGGGCTGGCGACGTTCATCGCCAAACTGTGCGAACGCTACGGGCTGACGACGCGGGAGTATCAGTACAACGAATCCGGCAGCGAATCCGGCAGCGAATCCGGCGACGAAAAGCCGGAGGTGGCGGCGGTGATGGAGCAGTTGGCGTTGTGGTAGCATGGCAGGACCAGGCCCTCGAAGCCCCTAGCCATACCCTCGATCTTCGGTTTTTATTCGGTATCCGTTTCCCAGCCAATGACTGCCGCCGCTCTCGCCTTCCCTGCCCCTGCCGCCCTGCCGGTCCCCGGTCCCGAGGGCACGCCGCTCGTTGCCCTGCCGGGGCTCGGGGGGCTTCGCGCACAGCTCCAGGCGGTGGTGGCCGGGGGGCGGGTGGCCGGGAGTCCGTGGGCCACCGGTATTGCGGCGCTCGACGCCACGCTGGGCGGCGGGATTCCGCGGGGGCGCATCACCGAGGTGGTGGGCACGCGTGCCGTGGGAAAAACCGCCCTGCTCCGTCAGGTGGTCATGCGCGTGCTGCGTACCGGCGGGTGGGTGGCCTGGATCGATGCCCGCCGCACACTGGCTGCGTCGCCGTGGGCCGGGCTGGGCGACCGGCTGGTGATGGTGCGGCCGCACAGCGGCAAACGCAGTGCCTGGTGTGCCGACATGCTGCTCCGAAGCGGGGTCTTTTCGCTGGTGGTCATCGATGGCGCACCGGCGTTGTCGCGCGTGCATGGCGTGCGGCTCGCGCAACTCGCCCGTGAACGCGATGCCGCTTGTGTGGTGCTGCAGGACGCGGGCGTGGCCAGCCGGGTGAGTGGCGCGGTGCGATTGCGACTCGAGTCGGTGCCTGCGGCGCGACAACGCCACGGAACGCGCGGGTTTTCGGTGGTCGTGGAGAAAGGTGGGTCTCAGCGCAACGTTCGATCGATCGAGGTGGACAGTGGCATCGTCATGGCGCGTCGCGTGTGTACGGATTCCGAGATTCCCGATCGGCGCGGCGTGGCACGCGGCACGCGCCGTCCCTGGGCCCCTGTCGGCGGCAGCGCCGACACCGCCGACGGACAGCCCATCACCTGGGGTGGACTCGGCGTTGGCACTGCACCACAAGCACATGCCGCCACCCGCGTCGATCCCATCTACGGCGCCCAAAACACGACCACCCATCGCGACCCAACTCGCACTGGCGTTGTCGGAACAGACCACGGCACGCGCGCACCCCACGAACACGAAGGCGCACACGAACCGCCACGCGAACGGCATTCCGAACGGGACGCCCAACGCGATCGCGAACGGTTCAACCGCGAGTTCGACAAACACACACGCGACTGGACGAAATACCGCGGACGCCG
>JAGNMU010000206.1 GCA_017991005.1 Gemmatimonadaceae bacterium
GAGATCGTAACGACCCGGCTCGACCGTACGCGCGCCCGTCTTTTCCACGGCAAGATTCGCCCACTTGGCCGCGTTGCCAGGCATATCGATGGACTGGAAGTACTCCCATCCCGACGCGCGCGGCGCGAGCTCTTCGCTGTACGACTGAAATCCACCTTTACCGGTGGCGGTGGCCTGAAACGACGGACCGACGCGAATGAACGTCTGCGTGGTTTCGGTGCCTTCGGAATTCACGTACGTCTTGATTTCGCGCAGCAGCTGCATGCCCGAGGTGACAAAACGCACGCCGGGTACCTTGAGTGCGGCCTCGTTGGCAGCAAAGAGCAACGCCACCTTTTCTTCGATCGGCACCTCCACCGGATCACGTTTGACGGGCGTCATCCACGTGCCTTTCACCGGTGGCGTTGGCGCCAGTTCAACCGGCCGCTTCTGTGCGGCCTTGGCGGCCTTGGCAATACGCGCCGCCTCACGCGCCGCTTTGACCACGCCCTCTTTGGTCATCGCGCTGGTGGCGGCAAAGCCCCACGAGCCGTTGACCAGTGCGCGTACACCGAGTCCGTACGATTCGGTGTCGGAGACGCCGGTAATCTGACGTTCGCGCGTATTCACCGACTGTCGCCGGTAGCGACCGATGCGGACGTCGACATACGACGCACCGGCATCCTTGGCCGCACCGAGTGCTTCGGCAGCCAGTTCGATGACGTACGGCTCAGCCGTTGGCGCGGTGATGAGTGGCGTGGGCGATGTCAGCAGTCCTTGGGACTCGGCGGCTGACAACACGCGCGGGGTGGCGAGTACCGCAGCAGCGGCGGCACCCGTCTTGAGAAAATCTCGGCGGGACGGGGACATGACGTTCCTCGGTGGGTGACTCAGCAGGCAACCGGGAGAGCTTGCGGGTGCGGCTGGTGAACGTCAATACGCGGAGCGCTGGTGTTGCGCTGGCGCGGGGGGGCTGACAGCAACAACGCTATCGGCTACGCGCGATCGGTGATCGGCTGAACGCTCCGGGGCGGCTAGGCGCCGGCGGGGCGCTGCTTTCGGCGTTCGAGTGGGACCACATCGCGGCGCGCAGCGGGGGTGATTCCGACTTCGCGCGCTTTCTTGCGAAATCCGCTGCCGTGGTCGACGGGCACACCAGTCTCGTGCTGCCACTGGTGCACCATTTCGTGCAGCAGCGTGTGCATGGCCTCACGCCAGCCGTGTCGCACCACGTGTTTGCGCGACATGACGATGTCGGAGGCGACGTGTTTGGAGCCCGGATCGTAGTGTCCGAGCCGTGTGGCCATACGCCCCGACAACCGGATGGGGATGGCCGTCAATGCGTCACCAAAATGCTGCGCGTTGAGCTGGCGATGGGCTTCACTCAATTGCGCGATGAGCGCGAGATCACCGGGACGCGCCGGTTCGGCGCGCCGTGGCGCGGGGGCCCGATCGATTTCAAACTGCAGAATCGCATCGCGGGCCGCCGTGCGCGCGGCTTTGGTGCGGGCCGTGGCGAACGTGACAATGGCGCGCAGCACCGGCTCCGGGGCGTCGGCATATCCCTCGTTCACCCGCAAGGTGCGGCCGATGAGCGACACCATGACCGTGCGTGTGCGCATCAGCACCAGCGACTCGACACCACGGAGTCCCATGTCCTGCAGCCGTGAAAAGAGCACGGCCGTGCGGGCTCGGGTGGCAGCTCGGCCTCGCGCGGGGCGATCACGTGGGGGTTCGGCGACGTGCTCGAGGTGCGCCGACGGCACGATGGCCAGCGTCGGCGCTGACGGCGTCGGCGCAGTCGATGTGGCGCCCTTGTGCACTGTCGGAGACGACGGTTCCGCGACACGCAGGGTGTCGCCAAAGTCGAATCCGAGTTGAGAAAGGGCCGCGTCGCGCATCGCGAGAAGAATGCGCCGAAGCACGCTCACACTCAAGGCCACGCGCCGTTTCGCGTAAGCGCCAGTGCGTCCATGCCGATGGCCACCGCACAGTGGACCAGCACGCCGCCTCCGATGCTCCGCGTCTTGAGTGCGAAGTATCCCAGCACGTAGCCCGCCACAATCGAACCAAAGGCCTCGGGCAGCGGCTTGTGCACGTGAATGAGGCAATACGGCAACACACTTACACCGATTGCCGCCGTGCCGAGTTTCGATTCGAGTGAAAACAGCAGCACGCCGCGAAACAGGAATTCGGTACTGAACAAGATGCTGGCATAGGCCAGCCAATAGGCAGCCAGCAGGCCGACCGTCCACTGCCCGCTGCCCAGATGCAGCAGTGGGTACGTATTCAGAAAATCCGGCCGACGGCTGGCAAGCGCGAGTGCCGGGACCATAAGCAACAACAGCAGGCCATAGAGCCCGAGCCCCCGCACCGTCGCCGGCGGCGCGATCGAGAACGGCAACGGCCCGTCGCGCCGCATGAGCAGTGTGGGTACAACGACCCAGATGACCAACAGACCGACCGCCCACCACGCGATGGCGTTGATGGTCCCAGGCCAGTCGGGGAACCACACGCGGGTGCGCAACGGAATCAGCAGAAATTCCGCAGCAATGACGGCACACGCGCTCCACCCCAAAATCAGGTGGAGCGTCTGCTCACTGCGCCGCGCGTGCGCTGGTGGTGCGGTCACCCGGTGGTTCGCGTCGCGCCGGCGTGTTCGCGCACAACAGAAACCATGGCGCGCAGCGCGTCGAGCTGATCACCGATGATGTTGTGCCCGATGCCAGGATAGATGCGGAGGTCGACCGCCGCACCGCGCTGCCCGAGCAGGGCGGCCGACGCGCGGACGCGTGCTTCGGGGATATGCGAGTCGGCATCCCCGCAGCCGAGAAACACCGGGGTGCCGGCAAAATCGCCCACGTACTGCCGGTCTCCGTCGCGCGCGTCGTGCTCATCCCCGATCAGCGCGCCGGCGAGTGCGGCCACGCCGCCCAACCGCTGCGCGTGGCGCGCCGCGTACTCGAGGCTGAGGCAGGCGCCCTGTGAGAAACCAACCAGCACGATGCGCTCGGCGGGGACGCCACCGGCGATGATGTCGCGGAGCGTGCGATCGATCGATGCCAGCGCCGACGTGAGAAACGGTTCGTTCGAATCCATGGGATCGAGAAACCGGTTGGGATACCATGAGCCGTCGGCGGCGCGCGGCGCGAAGAGCGCGGCATCTGTGGCGCCCGCCGCTCGCGCGATGGGAAGCATGCCGTCTGCGCTACCGCCACGCCCGTGCACCAGCACGAGCGCGTACGGCACCACACCGAGCGGAACACCGCTGACGAGCGGCTTTTCATGGGCATGCATGTCGTGCGTCATCGACGAGTGAAGGGACGGTGCAGGAAATGGTGTGAGGCTCATACCGGCACCGTCCGGTTTGCGTGATCGATGGGCACCAGTTTCTTGGTGATATCCTCACGGTACGACTCCAGCCACCAGGGCAACTGCAGTGCGGTGCCCGCCGTTTCCGCCGGTTCGTCCACCAGAAAGCCGGGGCCCATCGTGGCGATCTCCACGATATGGCCGTCAGGATCACGGGTGTAGATGCTCTTGAAGTACACGCGGTCCATCACGTCGGAGACCGGCAGGTTGGCCTCGAGCAGCTTTTCACGAAACGCAAGCTGCGTGAGTTCATCCGATACCGCCAGCGCGTAGTGATGTCCCTGCCCCGTGCCCATATGTGCACGACGCTCCGTGGCGGGGTCCTTTTCGAGATAGGTCACCAACGATCCCGGACGTGCATCGGGCGATCCCCACGACCAGTGCCGCGTACCCGGATCATCGAAATTCTCCGTCTTCTTCACCAGCGTCAGACCAAGCACGCCACGGAGAAAGTCATCGGTGCGTTCGACGTTCGCGGTCATTGCCGTGAGATGGTGCATGCCGCGCGTGAGTTGCATCGCCTCGTCGATGTCGGTGACCGGCTCCGGCCACGTGAGGGCGGCGATCGCGGCTTCATCGCGCACGCCGCGCACCAGTTCGCGCGGTGGCGTGCGCTGGACGATCTCGCCCAGTTCGTCCACGAGCATGCCCGGGCCATCGGTTGCGATCTCGAGGATCACGCCATCGGGGTCACGGAAATAGATCGAGGTGAAGTAGTGCCGGTCATACGGTCCTTTGACCGCGATCTGTCGGTCCTGCAGCCGGCGCTTCCACCGCAGCAACGCGTTGCGGTCGGCTACGCGCAGCGCCACATGATGCGTGCCGCCGATGCCAGTTCGACCGCGGGGCGCCGTCGGCCACTCGAAGAACGTGATGACGGTGCCCGCGCTCCCCGTTTCATCGGCGAAATACAGGTGGTAGCTGCCGGGATCGTCAAAGTTGACGGTGGTTTTGATGAGCCGAAGCCCCAACACCCGGGTGTAGAAATCGGCCGTGCGCTGCGCATTGGACGCAACGAGTGTGACATGGTGCAGGCCGAGAAGTGAATTCGTGGTCATGGTGACCTCCTGCCCGACTGGCGGGCGTCATATATCTCAGTACTAAGATACCGAGTCTATTTCGCACGTCAAGGGTAGCTGTGAAAACTTTGCGGGGCTATCGCCGTTATTGTTGGCAGAATGTCCAGACTGCCTCATGCGCCGCTCCCGCCCGGACTCGACGAAGATTTCGAGGTGGTTCGCCCGCTTGGCGCTGGCGGCATGGGCGCGGTGTGGCTGGTGCGCGACCGATTCCTGGGTCGGTTGGTGGCGCTCAAGGTGCTGCTCGAGGAGCACGCCACGCCTGATCTGCGCGAACGATTCCTGCGCGAGGCCCGCACCAGTGCCCGATTGGAGCATCCGCACATCATCGATGTGTACCGCGCCGATGAAACGAATGGCGTGGTGTGGTTCACGATGCGGTTCATCGACGGCGAGTCGCTGGGCGATCGCATTCGCGAACGTGGTCCCATGCCGGTGTCGGACGCGGTGCGCATTCTGCGCGAAGTGGCGTGGGGTCTGGGCTACGCACACGCGCGCGGCGTCATTCATCGCGATATCAAGCCGGACAACATTCTGCTGGACCGTGGCTCCGGGCGCGCCGTGCTCACCGACTTCGGCGTGGCGCGCGATGAACTGATGGCGGCGAGCGATCTGACACTCGACGGCCACGTGATGGGAACCGTGCACTTCATGAGCCCCGAGCAGGCGGCGGACGAACCGCTCGATGGTCGGAGCGACATTTATGCGCTCGGCTGTGTGGCCTATCTGATGCTCAGTGGCCGCGTGCCCTTCGATGGTTCCGCACAAGGCGTGCTGGTCTCGCACGTGACCAAGCCGATTGTACCGCTGCGCAGCATCGCCCCGCACATTCCGCCGAGTGTCTGCGAGATCATCGAGTGTTGCCTGCGGAAGGACCGCACCCATCGATTCTCGAATGCCGACGCGCTGGCGACGGCGCTCGATTCCGCGCTGCGGGACGCCCAGTCACTGGAGCGCGCGGAGGCCGATGCGGCGCCCGGGGCGATGCTGTCTGAAGCCGATGCGATTTCGATTTGGCAACGCGCCGCGCAGTTGCAGGCGGAAGCGGCGCACCGAATGGAGCGGGCGCCCAAGTTGCGCTTGGCGACGTCCGACAATTCGGCGGCAGAGGAGTCCAGCGGCTACCGCTTGCGGGATGTCGAGGCCGCGGCGATGGACGCGGGAATCTCTCGGCAATACGTGGCGCTTGCGCTCGCCGAAAATCAGCGGCGCGACAGCTCGCTCGCGCCGCTGGTGGTCGATTCGCGAGCGGAGCGGCAGTTCACCACGATGTTGGGCACACGCGATCGCTCCATCAGTGTGTCACGTGTCATTGCCGATTCACCCAAGAACGCGCTGGCGGCGATTGGCGCCGTGTTCACGACTGATCCGTATCGACTCCGCCTCGAGGAGACCGTCAATGGTCATCCGCTGGACGGCGGCATTATGCGTTTCACGTCTCCTGGAATCTTCGGCCTCGGGCGCGTGGCGCATCCCCGAAAGCTCATATATCGGATGCAGCAGATCGATCTCGACGATCTCAACGTCACTCTCCACGCGCGGGGTACTGCCGAACGCCCGTCCTGTGAGGTGATCATCACCGGAGATCTGCGGAAGGGACTCAAGGCGAATCTGCGAATGGACTGGGGCATCATGGGCGTGGGCGGCGCCGCCGCCGGCATTGGGGGGACCGCTGCGCTCTCCACGGTGCTTGGATCGAGCGCGCTCGCGGTCATTCCAGGTGCCGGGATCGCCGCTCTGGTGTCCGGCGGCGCGATGCTTTGGTATCGATGGCTGTTCCGCAACGCGCTGCGAGAAGCCCGACAGGAGCTGAGCGATCTCCTGCTCGCAGTCGATCGTCACTTATCGCAGCGCGATGTGTTTCGCTTCGATCCGCCCGATCGATTGCCGCTGAACCGGTAGTCGTGCGGGCAATGGCGGCCGCGTCAGTTGTCGCGGCGCGGAAACATTGCGGACATCGGACCGGGCGAAAAACCGTTCCCATCGAACACCCACGCGGTCGCGCGCACCGAGCGTGCGTCGGCTTCGATCACGTTGAGGGCACTCGCGCGATGCCCACGTACGCGGCGCGACAGCGTGTTGGCACCGCTGACCAGAAAGCGACCGGCCGCGTGCGTCACGATTTCGATGCGTTCCTCGTGATCATGGCCCGTGCAGACCACATGCGGACGGGCGGCAGCGATCCGCCCGAGGCTTTCATGCGGACGCGTGAGCCCCCACCGTTGGGACAGCCGCCCGCGCAGCACGTTGTGGTGCAGCACCAACAGGCGCAGGTCGTCCCGCGGACTCTCCGCCAGGCGCCTCGATGCGTCGGTCAACTGCGCATCGGTCAAGCCTCCTTTCACGCGCCAATCCCGCGGATACCACGTCATCGCCTGCACGAAGGTACCGGCGGCGGAATTCAATCCCACAATTGTGACGCCGGGAATCCGGAGTGTCGGCTCCAACTGGTCGCTGATATACTGGCGATACAAGGCGTGCAGCCGTGCGAATTCGCCGAGTCCAAATGGCGCGTGCCACCACGCCGTGTCGTGATTGCCCGGGACGACACACACCGGCGCGATGGCACGCAAGCGTTCAATCCACGCTCGCGCGTCGCGAAACTCGCGTTCCCGCGCGCGCTGCGACACATCGCCGGACACCACGATGGCGTTGAGCGGCTGCGCCACGGCCAGCGCCTCCGCCGCCGCCACATGACTCGGCACGAAATGTCGACCGAAGTGGACGTCCGAGAGATGCAGGATCCGCACCGTCGGTGCAAACGCCACGGGATCCGCCGCCGGCGGCGGCACGTCGTTCATCCGAGCCGTGCGATGACCGCGTCGGTGAACTGGTCAGTGCTCGCGGAGCCGCCGAGATCGCGCGTCAACGCGCCCCCGTCGCGCAACGTACCTTCGAGCGCGCCACGAATG